>NZ_AP022839.1:3227500-3380000 GCF_011764505.1 Legionella antarctica | reverse complement strand
ACCGCCAGCTAAGGTCCCCAAGTACTAGTTAAGTGGGAAACGATGTGGGAAGGCACAGACAGCCAGGAGGTTGGCTTAGAAGCAGCCATCCTTTAAAGAAAGCGTAATAGCTCACTGGTCGAGTCGGCCTGCGCGGAAGATTTAACGGGGCTAAACTAGTCACCGAAGCTGCGGATGTGCACTTATGTGTACGTGGTAGGGGAGCGTTCTGTAGGCCGATGAAGGTAGATTGAGAAGTCTGCTGGAGGTATCAGAAGTGCGAATGCTGATATGAGTAACGATAATGAGGGTGAAAAACCCTCACGCCGGAAGTCCCAGGTTTCCTGCACGACGTTAATCGGAGCAGGGTGAGTCGGCCCCTAAGGCGAGGCTGAAGAGCGTAGTCGATGGGAACCAGGTTAATATTCCTGGACTTTTTATAAGTGGTGATGTGGGGACGGAGAAGGCTAGATGAGCCGGGCGTTGGTTGTCCCGGTATGTGTATGTAGGCGGGGAGACTTGGCAAATCCGGTTTCCTATTAAACGCAGAGGTACGACATGGTTCTGACATTTCGGTGTACAGAGAAGTCATTAATGCCAGGCTTCCAGGAAAAGCTGCTAGCCATAACTTATAGAGAACCGTACCGGAAACCGACACAGGTGGACAGGTAGAGAATACTGAGGCGCTTGAGAGAACTCGGGTGAAGGAACTAGGCAAAATGGTACCGTAACTTCGGGAGAAGGTACGCCCTTGCTGGTTAGTTGCCTGCGCAACAAAGCTGGTGAGGGCCGCAGAGACCAGGTGGCTGCGACTGTTTATTAAAAACACAGCACTCTGCAAATTCGTAAGAAGACGTATAGGGTGTGACGCCTGCCCGGTGCCGGAAGGTTAATTGATGGGGTCATCTTCGGAGAAGCTCTTGATCGAAGCCCCGGTAAACGGCGGCCGTAACTATAACGGTCCTAAGGTAGCGAAATTCCTTGTCGGGTAAGTTCCGACCTGCACGAATGGCGTAACGATGGCCACACTGTCTCCACCCGAGACTCAGTGAAATTGAAATCGCTGTGAAGATGCAGTGTACCCGCGGCTAGACGGAAAGACCCCGTGAACCTTTACTATAGTTTTGCACTGGACTTTGATGATAACTGTGTAGGATAGGTGGGAGGCTATGAAGTGAGGACGCTAGTTCTGATGGAGCCACCCTTGAAATACCACCCTGTTGTTATTGAGGTTCTAACTTGGTCCCATTATCTGGGATGAGGACAGTGTATGATGGGTAGTTTGACTGGGGCGGTCTCCTCCCAAAGAGTAACGGAGGAGCACAAAGGTACCCTCGGTACGGTCGGACATCGTACCAAGAGTGTAAAGGCATAAGGGTGCTTGACTGCGAGAGTGACGGCTCGAGCAGGTACGAAAGTAGGTCTTAGTGATCCGGTGGTTCTGTATGGAAGGGCCATCGCTCAACGGATAAAAGGTACTCCGGGGATAACAGGCTGATACCGCCCAAGAGTTCATATCGACGGCGGTGTTTGGCACCTCGATGTCGGCTCATCACATCCTGGGGCTGAAGCAGGTCCCAAGGGTATGGCTGTTCGCCATTTAAAGTGGTACGCGAGCTGGGTTTAGAACGTCGTGAGACAGTTCGGTCCCTATCTGCCGTGGGCGTAGGAAAATTGAGAGGAGCTGCTCCTAGTACGAGAGGACCGGAGTGGACGAACCTCTGGTGTACCGGTTGTCACGCCAGTGGCATCGCCGGGTAGCTAAGTTCGGAAGGGATAACCGCTGAAAGCATCTAAGCGGGAAGCCTCCCTCAAGATGAGTTTTCCCATGAAGCCCGTTGAAGACTACGACGTTGATAGGCAAGGTGTGGAAGCGCAGTAATGTGTGAAGCTAACTTGTACTAATTGGCTGATTGTCTTGACCATATAATCTGAGTTACTTTGGGTTATGTACCGTAAGTATAAAGAGATAGAGAGAATAGTTTGTGTTACCTCAAGATTTACCAGACCTTTTGGCTTGGTGTGATTTATTAATCCCCCCTTACCAAACGGTATAACAGTTTTCCTGGCGACAATAGCGGTTTGGAACCACCTGATCCCTTCTCGAACTCAGAAGTGAAACGAACATGCGCCGATGATAGTGTGAGGTCTCCTCATGTGAAAGTAGGTCATCGCCAGGGTTTATTTTAGAAAGCGGCTTAATAGCCGCTTTTTTTTTAGGTTATTATCCGCTTATAATTATAAACTTATAATTAAAGTTTTTTTAGCGTAATATCAGCACTTAGGATTAAACATGCTTTAGAGTTAAACTTTAATTCCAGGGAAGGTTGATTAATCTCATGTTAGTTAGAAAAATTTTAGAATTTATTAATGATCTAAAAGAGATAAGGGAATTAAGTCCTGATGATATGCTTCTTATTGAAAGTTTGGAGGAAAAGTTTAAGCATTGTGCTTCACGGCAACAGCTAAATGCTGATAATATCCAGTTTTTGATGAATTGTTTTGAACTTCGTTCGCAACAGGTTGAAGTAGGTTTCGAAAACGATTACATGCTGAATACGGGACTGGCAAACCAAAAGTGGATTCAGCTTGCGAAAGATATAGCTCCCCTTACCCAAAAAAAATATGTTCAAGTATTACTCCCCAAAATAACCAACTCTGTAGATTTCAATAATCTATCATTACTAACTGAAACGGAGCGTCCGGAAAATTTTTACCTTGGCAATGATAATAGAACTCTATATAGAAAAAGAGGTCTGTGCGAGCATCTGACTACGAACGGTTTCATTTTATCTACTCACAGATATTTAAGAACCAATATTTTAAGTGCTATGAGTATCAAGGAACTAACCCGGCTACAATCATGCAAACAACTAAATGGAGGCTTTTCAATAGGGGAGGAGCAATTTACTAATTTTTGGAATTTTTTGCAAAAAAAAGTATTTACTAAATTGCAATCTAAAGGCGAAATGCCACTAGATTTACTGCCTCATCTTTTGTCACTAATAGATAAATATTATGAATTAAAAACTAAAGGTTCAGATTTTAAATTGTTTAAACAGGCGGCGCAAGATTTTTTTATACAGCTTGATAAATATTGCCTGGATGAGATAAATTTTTTTTATGGAGTTGAGATTTCATTTAAAGAAAAAAAACTTTATTTATTGGATTTTTTAATTGTTATTAATAAAGTAGAAAATTATGTTCTTGATGAGCACTTCAGTGCTCTGGCAGAATGGCTTTTTAAATTCAATTCTGTATTAAAATCCAAGCATACGGAATTGTATCCATTCTATAATCAAGTTGATCGAAATAATTTAAATGAAGGACATCCTGGAGCACGTCGAGATTCGGCGCAGGAGTACTCATTAAATCAATGCTTGACCATGTTATTATCGTTGTTTACTCTTGAGTTTGACTATCTTCCTTTGACAGGACATACCATTAGTTTTTGGGATATGACCAATCCAGTATTTTCTGAAGGAAAAAAGATATTTTCAATGTTTAAACCGTTGCTAGTTTCTAATATGATTGATCAACTGGTACCTCAGTATCGATCATTTATCGAAGAATACATTGTCCCTGCCAGAGCTGAACAAAGCTTATATATTCTATTAACACGTTATGATAGTGTTAATGATTGGTATAGACATGTGGATAATTCTACCTTATTTAAAAGAGGTGTTATTTGGTTTCAGCCTGAATTATTAATGCATGTTTTGTTAAGGGTTCGAGCTCACGTACCAGCTATTGTTATACAAATTGATAAGTTTCTGGATGAATTAATTCATACATGCGCCCAAGATAATTACGATTTGCTAAAACAATTCAGGGTCAATATTTTATTTTCTAATTTTAAAAAAAAGTTGCCCGAACAAGAGCAAGAATATCTGATCATCCTATTACAGCTCTATGAACATCGTGATACACATACCTTTTTTTTGAGTAATTGTATTGATTATATTGTTAATCGATTATCAAATATCAGCTCCTTTAGAACAGGGGGCTCTATTCAGTTTTTTTCAGCTGTTCGAAAGATTGATTGTTCGAAAATAGTTTTTTCCCCCATGAGTTACGAGAACTTAAATGAAATAATAGATTTAATTAAAGGGCGACTCCAATCTCCAGAACTTAATCTCGATGAGGATTTATTAGAAAAAATGATCATCTATTTGCGCACGTTATCTCGTCCTATTTTGTCAATAGAGGAGTTACAGGAGGACATCAGCAGAGCAAGAACTGGGGATTATTTAGGCGCACCTACCTGAGAAAACTCATGGAGGTTGAGTGGTACGACCTCTAAAATTTTGTTTTACTAAATTGGGCACACAGCTTTATAAAATTCTCATACCTTCTCATCGAAATATTTCCTCGATTCAAGGCTGCAATAATAGCGCAATGAGGCGTGTTTATATGAGTGCAATTGCGAAATTTGCATTGAGATAAATATGGCTTAAATTCGATATAGCCATGGGCAATTATGTTCGTGTCTATATCCCATAAACTAAACTCCCTTACACCGGGTGAATCAATTAATGCTCCTCCACTAGGTAGATGATAGTAGCGTGAGTTGCTTGTAGTATGGCGCCCTAGCTCGGAACCGAGGGAGATTTCTTGTGTAGCAATATTTCCTTCATGGGGAAGTATTTCGGCAATTATAGAGGATTTACCCACACCAGATTGACCAACAAAAACACTAATTTGATTATTGAGCGCTGACTTTAAAGGGTTAAAACTTAAAGAACTATTTTTACTCACCATAACAATTGGGTAACTTAGTGATTGGTAGTCCATCAGTAATTGCGCTTTGAGTTCGTCGCAAGGTAAATCCGTTTTATTCAGTAAAATAACAGCATGTAAATGTAAAGTTTCCGCCATTATCAAATAACTATCAAGCAAGGCCCAACTGATCTCTGGCTTGGGAGCAATGACAATGATCATTTGGGTGATATTTGCTGCTACGGGTTTCTTTAGACCAGCACTTGTTGGCCTTGCCAGAGTAGATCCTCTTGGATATAAACTGACAACTACACCTTGATTATCACCTTCTGTTTGCCAAATGATCCTGTCGCCGGCAACCAAGGTATCAAGGTTAGGCCTTATAGAGCATCGGATTCGTTTCCCTTCATTGTCTTCAATTTCTACATGTCTGCTGTATCGGGTAATTACCAAACCATCTGCCAGCGCATCATGATTGTGTTCTTTAGTCTCTTGATAGGTTTGTTGATTTTTTTCAATTCGCGATAATTGTTGTTTATTGATACGTCTTTTACTCATGGTTGCGATCTATACTATAATGGATAAGTTTATTAATGTTACAGTATGCAGGTAAATCATATTTAATGAAAGTCTACTTAGTCGGTGGTGCTGTCCGTGACCAATTATTGGGAATACCTGTGCATGAGCGTGACTGGGTAGTGGTTGGATCAACGCCCCAGCAATTATTAAATAAAAAATTTAGACAAGTTGGACGTGATTTCCCGGTGTTCTTGCACCCTGAAACTAATGAAGAATACGCTTTGGCAAGAACAGAAAGAAAATCAGCGCCAGGATATTATGGTTTTGATTGCGATTTTAGTTCTACAGTTTCTTTAGAAGAGGATTTGGGGCGGCGTGATTTGACTATTAATGCGATAGCAATGGATGAACAAAGCAATCTTATCGATCCATATCAGGGGCAGCAAGATTTAAACAATAAAATATTGCGCCATGTGTCACCTGCTTTTATAGAGGACCCGGTTCGTGTACTGCGAGTGGCTCGTTTTGCAGCACGTTTTCATTATCTTGGTTTTAGATTGGCCAATGAAACCCGTGCTTTAATGTACTCAATGGTAAAGCGAGGCGAGTTATTGCATTTGGTTGCTGAGCGTGTTTGGCAGGAATTGCAACGAAGTTTAGGTGAAAAAAATCCAGAGCAATTTATTCTAACTTTGCGTTCTTGCGATGCACTTAAGGTGATTTTTCCGGAGTTAAATTCATTATTTGGAATACCTAATCCTTATCAACATCACCCTGAAATAGATAGCGGTGTTCATACGTTAATGGTATTAGAGGCATCAGTTATCTTAACTGAAGATCCAGTAGTTCGTTTTGCCGCCCTGGTTCATGATTTAGGTAAGGCAGTTACGCCAATGAGCATTTGGCCCAGACATCATGGTCATGAAGAAAAGGGTGTTTCTGTGATCGAGTCATTGTGCTCACGTTTGCGAATTCCTAATGATTATCGTCAATTAGCTATTTTAGTTTCACGATTTCATTTAAATATTCATCGCTTAGTTGAATTACGTGCAAGCACCATTGTCAGACTTTTAGAGCAGTGTGATGCATTTCGTCGGCCTCAATTGTTTTATGATTTATTAATCGCGTGCCAGGCTGATGCAGAAGGTCGAGGTAGGACCATTGATTATCAACAGGCACGACAATGGAGTTATTTATTATTGGAGTGTGCCAAAGTAAATCCTCAGGTTTTGATAGCTCAGGGTTATGAAGGTAAAGCGATTAAGGAAGCTTTGCATCAACGTCGTGTGGCTTGTGTAGAACTAATTTTAAACTCTTGGAAATTACATGAAAAATAATCAAAATTTAATCTGGATAGATTTAGAAATGACAGGTCTTGAGCCTGAACAGGATAGAATTATAGAAATAGCAACTGTAGTAACGGACGCTCATTTAAATATTCTGGCTGAAGGGCCGGTAATTGCAGTTGCTCAGTCTAAGGAATTGCTTGATGGAATGGACTCATGGAACACCAAACAGCATAATCAATCCGGTTTGGTCAAGAGAGTACTGGCCAGCGATGTGGGTGAGTTGCAAGCGGAAAAATCAACCCTGACCTTTCTAAGTCAGTACCTTGATAAAGGGAAGTCGCCAATGTGTGGAAATACTATTTGCCAGGACAGACGTTTTCTATATAAATATATGCCTGATCTGGCAGCTTTTTTTCATTATAGAAACCTGGATGTTAGCACCCTGAAAGAGTTAGCCATCCGTTGGCGTCCTGAACTATTGAGTGGGGTTGTGAAAGAATCCAAGCATCTTGCTTTGGATGATATTAAAGACTCAATTAACGAATTGGTATATTATCGTCAACATTTTATCAATTTGCCGGAAGTATAAAATGATTGAAAGAGAACGATTGGAGTTACCTGCTAATGCAGATAAGTTATTGCTGCATTCATGTTGTGCGCCTTGTTCGGGTGAGGTAATGGAAGCATTGATCTATTCAGAAATTAATTTTTCTATATTCTTCTATAATCCTAATATTCATCCTGTTCAAGAATATGAAATTAGAAAACAGGAAAACATCAACTTTGCCGAGAAACACGGCATTCCATTTATCGATGCAGATTATGATAAAGACAATTGGTTTACTCGTGCTAAGGGCTTAGAGTGGGAGCCTGAGCGAGGGAAACGTTGTACCATGTGTTTTGATATGCGATTTGAACGAACTGCTTTATATGCTCATGAACATGGTTTTCCGGTTATTTGTAGCTCTTTGGGTATATCGCGATGGAAAGACATGAATCAAATAAACGATTCGGGGATACGCGCTGCCAGTCATTATCCTGATATAGAGTATTGGACTTACAATTGGCGAAAAAATGGTGGGTCTGAGCGGATGTACCAGATAGCCAAACGGGAAGAGTTTTACAAGCAAGAGTATTGTGGTTGTGTTTATTCTTTACGTGATACCAATGCTTGGCGCAAAGAAAAAACACGTGACAGAATTAAGATAGGCATTAATTATTATACCGAAGGACAGTAAACAGGAGACTTATGAGTAAGCATTCGCATGCTGAATCGTCTCAGCATCAGGGCCATAATCATGAAGCTGTAACCTATGATAGTGCCTTTTTAATTGCAATTATTGCGAATGGTCTTTTTGTCATTTTGCAGATTATTTTTGCTTATATAGCTAATTCAACCAGCTTATTAGCGGATGCATTTCATAATTTAGGTGATGTACTAAGCTTGATTTTAGCTTGGCTTGCAACCAGTCTGATGAAGCGTAAGCCAACAGAGAGAACAACTTATGGCTTGAAGAAAACATCCATATTAGCTGCTTTAACTAATGGGATATTGTTGGTATTCACCTGTGGCATTATTGCCACAGAAGCCGTTTATAAACTATTTTCTCCTACAGAAGTACAAGCAGTCTCGGTAATGATTGTTGCCGGAGTTGGTATTCTCATCAACAGCGGGACCGCATTATTATTTTTGCGAGGTTCTGATGATCTCAACATTCGAGGAGCTTATCTGCATTTAGTTTATGATGCTTTAGTTTCTGTAGGAGTAGTAATTTCTGCTGCTTTATTGTATTGGACTGGTTGGTTATGGATAGATCCTATCGTTGGTTTACTGATTGCACTGGTCATCCTCAAAGGAACCTGGGCTTTATTTGCCGATAGCTTCAGATTAATCATTGATGGAGTTCCTAAACACATTTCCTGGAACGCTGTTAGTGAATTTCTTTTAAATAGGCCTGGGGTACAGGGGGTTCATGATTTGCACATTTGGGCAATGAGTACTCAAGAGAATGCCATGTCAGTCCATCTTTATATGCCCGACGAAGCATTAACTGATGAATCACGTATCGAGTTGGTTGATCAACTGAGAAAGCAATTTAGCATTCAGCATACTACGATTCAAACTGAAAAAACCAAAACTCAGTGTAATGATGCTTGTCATGATTCTATGGCAAAAAAATAGAATACTAATCAAGGGTTGTTGCAAGTTGATTCATCGATTGTGTGCTGGTGCCAATCACTTTCTTTCCAACGCCCGGCACGCCGCGAGATGACCCCAGGATGCTTATTTTTGAGGGAATGAGTTATCTGAATCCATTGTTGCTAACTCCAAGCCCTTCTTAAAATTCTCGCAGGCAAGAAATGCATCGTTGAGTTTTTCATGCAGTTGACCAAGTTCTGCATAAGCAATAGGTGTAGGATGGAGTTCATTGGATTGCTCAAGGTAATGTTTGGCTTTCCCCCATAAATGTTGCGCGATGCATAGTCGCCCTAAACATAAAAACAAGGCAGCTGAGTGAGGATTTTTTTTAAGCAATGATTCAGCAAAATCCAATTGATTTGCATCACACAACAGCAATCCATAAAGTTCAATTAATTGTGGGTTGACTTCTTTACGAAGACAGCGTCTTAAAATAGCCTCTGCTTTATTATAGTCATGGTTTTTCAATAAAAAACGAATATATTCAGCCACAATATCTGGATTATGTGCTAAATTTTTAGGCAGTTTATTAAAGGAACTAGTGATTGCTTCAGGCTGATTTTGTTTGCTCAGATCTACAATGGTTTGTAAGTA
Source organism: Legionella antarctica (assembly GCF_011764505.1). Lineage (NCBI taxonomy): Bacteria > Pseudomonadati > Pseudomonadota > Gammaproteobacteria > Legionellales > Legionellaceae > Legionella > Legionella antarctica. Next base: position 3,370,700 of record NZ_AP022839.1, on the reverse strand, counting down.
AGCATTTTGTTGTAATTGTTCAAAAACTTGCTCAGGAATAACTTTGTTCTTTTTTAAATCAGGCAGGATGGCTATGAGTTGTGGCCAATCCCTTACTTCTTCATACAAATTCATAAGTAACTTTAAAACATAGGGGTGGCGAGGAGCTAAATCATGTAGATGCCTTAAAGTTGCCAAAGCCTGTTCCCATTGATGGTTTGCTAATTGTAATTGTGCCTGGGTTAATTCTACTGCAATTTTGGCCTCGGGCATTGATTGTTGTGCTTCTCGTAAATAGTGGTCACGCAGCTTGCTATCCCCCATTTTTTGGGCTGCTCGCGCTGCTGTTAAATAATTAAGGAGGGGTGTGTCGGTATTGGGTAAAGCCTGAATTAGATGAGCTCTTGCTTTCTGCCAATACCCCTCGCTATATTCTATTAACCCTTTTCTGGTTGTTGCTTGCGCTTTTTGGGAAAGGCGTCGCGAATTCCATTGATAAATCATCCCTGGAGTATTAGAAATTTTATTATAGAGTTGTAAAACAATGTGAATTACCACGAATAATAAAAGCAAAGCAAATGCAGCAAACCATACCGTAGTTTCAACAATCCAGTGATTAATCGTAATCAATACATAACCAGGATCATCGTTTAGCTGAATACCCAGCAAAACGGAGCCTAATAGAATAATAAAAGCGATCAGAATACGCATCATTATCAATATTCTCCTTTCCCGCCATTATTCGCGGGGTTAACAAGCAATTGTTGATTATCGATTATTTGGTTTAGAAGGGGGAGCGCTAGTTCAATTACAGATCGTTCTCGCGTAATTTTTATTTTTTGGAGATCATCTAATTGTTTTAGCAATTCTTCCGTATTTTTTGAGTTTTGATTGAATGCTCTTTTAAGGTTTGAAGAGGCTTGCTTAAGTGCCAGTTGATAGACGACAGGATTATTATTAATAATTGCCCATTGAGCCTCTTGAAGACTCATACGAATACTTTCTCTCAATGTTGATTCATACAAGGGGGACATTAAGGGTTTAATGTTTTCATCATCTCGACGGACAACAACCATTTTTTCCAATAAATGAACACTGTCTTGAAGACGCGTTTGCCATGCTGAAGGATGGGCAGTTTTTGGTGTTTTAATCGTTCCATTGGATTCAGGTTCATCAATATTTGCCTGGATAGTAAGAGTACTGACATTGACTTGTGCCGCATCCAGCTGACTCAATATACCCGTTACATCCACCTTGGGTATGGCTTTTAATTGAGCAATTTCTTTTGCTACAGCTTGTCTTACTGCAAAGATTTTAGGTGAAGATAACTGCTCCAGTAATTTATCTGCTTGCAGTAGCAGGGAGATTGCCGCGTTAACATCATCACTCCAATAAGCATTTATTTGGGCTAATTCAAGATAATTACGCGCTTTTAGCAGGAGCCAATCCTGATTTTGGTAGAGTTTTTGATCCATAGCGGTTTGTAATTGTTTGTTCAGATGCTCCAGCTTGCTCTGCAACTCCTCCTGGGTTTGTTTGAACTCGTTTTTTTTTGCTTCGACTTGTTCTTGATTGTTTGTCTGAGTTTGTTTTAATTGAGCTATTTCATCGTTTAAATGAGTGTTTTTCTTAACCAATTTTTCTTGGAGTTTGTAGTTAAATTGAATAGCGTATAGGGCAATCGCCATTGACACAACAGCTATAAAAAGAGCCAGCCCACTAATTAAAAAATTACTTTTGGGACAAGAAAGACTAGTGGGTTCACGTGTTTGAGTATTTGGTTTAGCGTTTCGTTTTGATGCTTTTACTTCTTTTTTTTGTTCTTCTTCGGTGCTATTTGCCATGGATTGATCCTTGATAATAGTCTAGTAATGTATTCATCATCCAATCAGGATGGCTTATTATAATTTTTTTCATACCTAATCTTGAAGCTGATTTACCCAGACGCTCACTAATAACCAGACACGGTTTTTCTTGGAGCCAGTCATGAGCCTCTTTAGCAAAAATCTTAAAAAGATTACGTATAGATTGCTCGCTTGTTAACAGTATAATATCCACCAGGTCATCATGCCATAGCGAATTAATAAATTGACCGCGAATTTGAGGAAGAACTCTTCTATATACATTGAACGTGATTACCTTGGCCTCTCTTTGTAATAAACCTTTTTCAATGACCTCTCTGCCCCCAATACCTTTAAATAATAGCACGGTTTGATTTTTTAGTTGCTGTAAATTACTCAGGCTGAGTAAGCCCTCGCTATCAGGTGTCTCGGGTAAGTAATTAACTTGAATATTTAATTCACCAAGAGCTTTTGCGGTTCCCTGGCCTATAGCAATAACCTTAATCTGCGCTGGCCAATGAATACCATTTAACCTGAATTGAGTAAAACAATGATGAACAGCATTAGCACTGACAAAAATAGCTTGGTTTACCTTCAATAAATCAGGTAATAAACGAATCCAGGCAGCATTGGTTGCCTTAATTTCTATCGCGGGGCATTCAATAGAGATACCTCCTGCATCAATAATGCTTTTACTCAGTGCTTGAGCCTGGTTTCTGGGGCGGGTATTTAATACCCGGAGTCCATTAAGTGTCCGTATCATGGTATCGAGTCAAGTAAATCCGCCGCACCCTTGGTTAGCAAAGATTCAGTGCAGCGTTTTGCCAAATCTGGGGCTTGCTCCACAGCTCCTTTTTGACTGTCATATATAGACTGAGTACCTTCAGGGTTTAGAATTTTTGCCCGTAAAAAAAGTTGATTAGTTGACGTAACAGTGCAAAAAACGGCTAAAGGCACTTGGCAATTACCTCCTAGTTGCGCATTAACGCTGCGTTCTGTTTGCACACATAAAGAGGATACTGGATCATTTAAGCTGGCAATGAGTTGTTGTATTTCTTGATCATCCGTTCGGCATTCAATACATAAAGCGCCTTGTCCACAAGTAGGTAACATTATTTCATCAGACAACTGTTCTGTAATGACATGTTCTAAGCTCATGCGCTCAAGGCCTGCAGCAGCGAGTATAATTGCATCATATTCTCCAGATTCAAGTTTTGCGAGCCGCGTATTTATGTTACCACGCAAGGTTTTAATCTGAAGATCAGATCTATAGGCTAATAATTGTGATTGTCTTCTAAGACTTGCTGTCCCAACTATTGCTTGACAGGGCAGTTCATCAAGACATCCGTATCGTGTGCTGATTAGTGCATCAAAGGGATTATGTCGTTCACAAATTACCGCTAAATGCAATCCTGCTGGCAGCTCTGCGGGCATATCTTTAGTAGAGTGTACTGCAATATCTGCCCTGTTATTTAATAGGGCATCCTCTAATTCTTTAACAAATAACCCTTTCCCGCCCACAGCCAATAGTTTATCCATGAGAAATTTATCGCCAGAGGTGACCATGGGCAATAATTCGATTGTTAGGTCAGGCCATTGTTTTAAGAGCTGCTCTCGAACAAAATTAGCTTGCCATAAGGCAAGTGGACTTTGGCGTGTTGCAATGCGGATTTTTTTGGAAATCATCATGGAGTGTAAAAGCTGGTATTAGATTTTGAATATAATACCATTGTTTTACTTGAACCTTAGAGGATAATTTTCTTTGTGCTTGATATTTTTGAGCATCCAGGGCACATATGAGTAAAAAGAAAATAGAAGTCAGAAATTCTGTATCAGTTCAAAAGTAGAGGAATACGACAGCGAAAAATGACACCAGTGCAGAAAATCGGGAGCATGCATCCAGAACCCTAATCACTTCCATTAAGAAATTATATACTGAAAAAGAGCTTCACTAGATAAAAATTTCCCTTGCAACAGCCAAAAAACTTAAGACCATTTTTGGCTGAATTTTTCGAAAATGAACATTATTTTACTGTGTATAACCCGGTGTGCAATGCTGATATTGTTGATGCATCACCGAGGGCAGGATAATCACAGCGGATTAAATGACTTATTCAGCACGGTGGGGCGTTTTGCACCCAACTGTGTTAAGTTCTGGAGGCAAAAGCAATAAAGATATAAGTCCACCCAGTGACTATCATTTCAATAGCAATAAAGAGGCCAATAACCCATAAGCCACTAATGGGCCAGTGCATCAATATGAGCATTCCAAGAATAATGGCGGTAATTCCTGCTAATAATAACCACAACCATCCTTTTGAATCTTTTAAAGAAAAAGCCATAAGGATTCGGGTTAGGCCGATGACAATAAGAACCCCAGCTAAAGCAGCAGTAATTAAAGTGGATGCTAAAAATGGGTCATAAAAGACAACACAACCGGCTACAATATATAAAATAGCTATTAAAGACTGCCAGATGATTCCTTTCCACTCTCGATGTTTAAAAACATCAACGACGTGAGTTATACCCGCAACAATTAACAGGGCTGCAAAAAAGATCATGCTCACCAGGGTTAATCCAACCACCATTCCTAATCCAATACATCCTAAAATAACAAATAGAATGCCTAGTCCCAAAATCCAACCCCAATTACGATTTAGGTCAATACCCGTCGGGTTAATTTCTTTTGTTTTAGCCATTAGAATATCCTTATCTATCATTGGTTAGTATTGGAAAACTTACTCGGTGCATCCTCATTCTAATATAGACTATTGTTCAAGGAGTTGTCGACCGATCGCATGCTTAAATTTTCCAGGATATTTAGAGGCTCAATACATCTTTGAGTTGACCTTTATTGACAACAGGAGAAAATTAAAAGCCAGTTGGAGATACAATCGTAAATAATATTACTTATTCACAGCTTGGTTTTTTATCCGTTGTGCACAGTTTATATCCTAGCAATTTTGACAAAGTGTAATCAGAAAAATACAGGTTATCAAAAACCATTTATTATCTGGGCGTGGTTTTTTTGTATCTTGTGTTAAAATCGTGCTGGTAAAAAACATTGCTTGTCGGTATGATTTTTAAATAGGTTCGGGAGATGTTCTGAAATGAGGTTGAATAGTGCTGTGTTGTTGGCTTTTTTTTCGTGTTCGCTCTATGCGATTGAAGATACAGAGCTGCATAAAATCCAACAAAGAATTCAACCAGTAGGTCAGTTGCACATTCAAGAGCAAGAGGGAACTACAACCCAGACCTCCGTTGGAGATAAAGAGCTGACGAGAAAAACAAACGAATCAGGGCAAAAAATATATGAGCAACACTGCATTGTATGCCATCGTGATGGACTAGCTGGGGCACCTAAATTGCAAAATGAGAAAGATTGGACACCTCGTTTAACCGGGAAAACTTTAGAAGATTTGGTTGCTTCTTCAATAAAGGGTTTAAATGCTATGCCTGTAAAAGGTACTTGTAGTGAGTGTAATGATATGGATCTTGAAGCTGCAATAAAATACATGTTGCCTGAATCATGAGAAAAATTACCTTCAAAAAAATTCAGCTTTTTTTGGTATTGGTTACGTTCATTGTCTTGTTTGCTTCCTTTTATTTTGAGTATTTTTTAGGATTACGTCCCTGTCCTTTATGTATTATGCAGCGCGTTTGTGTTTTTTTATTGTTAGGCTTGATGGGATTAAGTTTAGGTACTTTAAAAAAAGCTCATCTTATTTGTTTGATTCAAGTTGTGATTTCCTGTACCGGATTATTTTTTTCCTTAAGACAATTATGGCTACAATCCCTACCAGCAGGAAAGGCTCCTGCTTGTATGCCTGATCTTGATGTTTTGATTCGATACTTCCCCTGGCAGACTGTAGCACGAGCGCTTTTTTGGGGTGCAGGAGATTGTGCGGAAGTAACCTGGTCAATGGCGGGAATTTCTATGCCAGGATGGGTAGCCTTGTATTTTCTCTTTATGGCACTTACTGGATTAGTGTTATATTTTCGTACTCGTACACTCAATTAAGAGACGTTAAGAGCGATAGTATAGATGTATAGGGTACATTAGAACCCCAGCACAAGTAAGTTCCAATCCTGTTTAATTCCGGTTACGTTGGGTAGCTTGTCATCAGCGTTGACCGGTGGACTTACGTTTTGGTTTTTCGTTGTATTGAAGTATTCACCAGGAGCCGTTGACAACTCGTATTTAAAACGCTACGTACCGCGACTTGTTCGCGGCATCCCAGAAATCTCGTGCAAAGAACAGATATCTTGTTTGCAAAGAGTTCTAACTGGATCCCGCGAACAAGTCGCGGGACGTCGAAAGGCTAACTGTCAACAGACCCTAACAAAAGCAAGGTGTACCGGTTTTAGAACAATTTAATTGCTGGTAATCTGGAGTTGTCTTAGTTATTATTGCTCTTTTTTTGAGTTATTTATTTATTAATGAATACCTTTTCTTGTGAAGTACTTCATCGCCATTCGGGCACCAACGCCCGAATTACTCGCGTTACTACTCCCCATGGGGAGTTTATAACTCCAGTTTTCATGCCGGTCGGTACTCGTGCTGGTGTGAATAATATGATGCCAAGTGAGCTGCATAAGGCTGGCAGTCAAATTATCTTGGGTGGTAATACCTATCATATGCTGTGTGCTCCAGGGATGGGTGTGATTGAAAAAGCTGGGGGTATGCACCGTTTTATGGGGTGGCATGGACCTATGCTAACCGATAGTGGTGGCTTTCAAGTTTTTAGTTTGTCTAAAAATAAAGAGATTTGTACTATAGATGAAGAAGGTGCTCATTTTAAACTACCTGGTAGTCAAGGACTAATTCATATGACACCAGAAATGTCTTTGGAAACTCAGAAAATTATTGGTGCTGATATAATTATGGCTTTTGATCAATGCACACCAGATAGTTGTTCCAAGGATGAAGTAGGGCTTATCATGACTCGCACTCATAGATGGTTAAAACAATCTATTGCCTATCATCAACAACATCCGAGCTCGCGGTATGGTTGTCAACAAGCGTTATTTGGGATTGTTCAAGGTGGCATTTTTGAAGATTTACGGCGTGAAAGTGCTGACTTCGTTTCTTCCATGAATACAGATGGAATTGCCATTGGCGGTGAAACCATAGGTTTTGATATGGAAACAACAGTTGAAGTGATTCGTTGGGTTAGAGACTATTTGCCGGAGCATAAGCCTCGTTATACTATGGGGGTAGGCATGTCTCCTCAAGATTTATTGGATGTAGTTGCAGAGGGAATAGATATGTTTGATTGCGTGGCACCAACTCGCAATGCCCGACATGGGGCTCTATATTGTGGCGAGCTGATATCAGAAGGGAAATGGTTACGATTTGCAAGTGAATATGAAAATGAACGTATTCAAATAAAAAAAACATGTTTTGCTAATGATTTGTCACCCATTATGGCAAAGTGTACTTGTTATACTTGTCTTAATTATTCACGTTCGTGTATGCATCATTTGTTTAAACAAAAAGCTAATTTATTTACTGCCCTTGCCAGCATCCACAATATCCATGTATTACATGATGTTTGTGCTAAAATGCGCAATCTAATAATAAATTCTTAAAATTATAGAGATAACAGGAGATACAATGGTAGTTATTAGTACATCTAAAGGCGATATTCATTTACAGTTAGATTCAGAAAACACCCCTGTCACAGTAGAAAACTTCCTAAGTTATATACGTAGCGGTTTTTACAATAATACAATTTTCCACCGTGTCATTGATGGCTTTATGATTCAAGGTGGTGGTTTAAATGCTGATATGGAACAAAAGTCAACTGAAGCGGCTATTAAAAACGAAGCAAAAAATGCCAAACCTAACAAGCGTGGAACTGTAGCTATGGCCAGAACAATGGATCCACATTCAGCAACAGCTCAATTTTTTATTAACGTTGCTGATAATGGATTTCTTAATTACACCGGTGATCATGCTCAAGGTTATGGATATTGTGTATTTAGTGAAGTTGTTGAAGGGATGGAGGTGGTTGATGCGATTGGCAAGGTTAAAACAGGTCAGCGTATGGGGCACGGAGATGTGCCTGTTGAAGAAGTAAGCATTATTGAAATTAAAGAGATATAAAATTCATGTTTTTTCATAAAACGGGAATGATATGAGGGGATTTTGGGTTTATCTTTAGACGGTGCTGCATGTCGCGACGTGTTCGCGGCATGCGAAAATTCAGTGCAAAGAACAGCCAACCATTACGTTGTGCGCAATTGAAAGACCAACGGTCACTCCTTATTAATCCTGAAGCTCAATGATGGATTAATAACTAAATTCAGGTTAGTTTTTTTTTCGCTTTTTTAAACTTTCTGAATAGTCAAATATAGGTATTTCAATATGAAAGAAAATAGCCAATATTCGTGCCGTGAAAATTCCAACTAAGGTAACAATGATACTGATATTCTGGGGAACATTAAAAAAAGCAAGCGTAATAAAAAGCAGAGCCCCGGCAAGAGCGATAACAGCGTACAGTTCTTTTCTTAAGACCAAGGGGATATCGTTACATAAAATATCACGTAACATTCCACCACAAATCCCTGTAATCATCCCACTAATCACTGCTACACTGGCTGGCATGCCGTGAGAGAGAACTTTCTGAGTGCCAATAATAACGAAAGTAGATAATCCCAACGCATCGAGAATTAGAAATACTTTCATTATTCTAACTAAGGAATGGGCAATAAATATGGTTAAAATCGCGCACAAAGAGGTATATAATAAATACTCGGGATGAGCGACCCAAGTAAGAGGATAAGTGTTAAACAAGACATCCCTTACTGCACCTCCTCCTAAAGCAGTGATGCAGGCAATAAGCATGACACCAAAAAAATCCATTTTTTTGCGGCCAGCTGCCAGAGCACCAGTTACTGCCTCTACACAAATGCCCATGATAAAAAGATAATGGAGTAACATAAAGATTCATTGCTATTAAAAAAAACAATGATAACACTATTAAAACAAATGGCGAAATACCGAGCTTCGGCTAGAATTTAATTAATAGATAACAGATTAGCTTTCAAAGGCAGTAGGAGGAGTAGATGAATAGAAGCACCCAGGATCAGTCAAAACTGTTAATAAATAATATTGACCGGAGGTTGCGAGAAAATATTATGAAGCTTGATCAAAAATTAAAAGGCTTACGTGCTGAAATCGATGCTAAATTGCAAAGCTCCTTGTTGTATGATGATGACAAGACTCGCGATGATTATGCTAAAAAATTAGCCAATGTTTCTGCCGAGGTTACTGCAGCTATTGAAGGGCTGGAAACGTTGGTTAATTTAGTTGCCAATGATGAGGATACTGGAAAGCAAGGTGCATTTCTTGGTAGTGAAGAGGTGCAACAATTTAGTGAGGTGATAGCTGAGAATCTGGAAAAAATAGCAGAAATTAAATCAAATTTTTAAATGCTTATTCAGATAAATTTGCAAGGCTTGGAAACAGTACAGTTAAGATAACATGATTGCAACAGATCTAAATTTTTTCTGGTGTCTGATAGTGTACCGTAAAAACAGGTTTTTCATACTCAAGAGGGGAGATAATATATCGATTTTCTCCTGAGCGGTAATTCTGCGCTAAAATTTTAATATTGATCAATACTACAGTTGCCAAAAAGATAATAATAATGCTGGGCGAGCTTGGCATTTGGGTTGTTCTTGCCAGGTAGTCAGAGATCAATGGTGGAAGACCTGCAGCCAGGCTTGCTGCAAAAGAATAAACTATAGATAGCGCGGTGCAACGGATCTGCAAAGGAAATAATTCAGTTAAAAGCACTGTTGCTACACTATAATAACAGGCGCAGGGAATTGAGATTATTAATTGCATTAATATATAGTGTTCAGCAGTACCATAATTAATCACATGCATAAAAGGGTAAGCCAAAATCAGCAATCCGCTACTGGAAAAAGTAAGCATTTTAAGCCTGTCTTGCCGGTCAGAGATCCAGCCGAAAACAGGAATAAGTGCGGTCACAAATACTAAAGACAGAGTATTGGAAATCATGATCAATGAACGTGAGATATGGGCATATTGAACTGCATGCAACGGGATATATAAATAAAAAAAGAAGCCTGTTGTAACAGATAAAAAGCTTGAGAAAAAAGCAAAATGATACATAAAGGGGTGTTTTTTTACAAAGTACAGGGATTGTTTATAGATGTCCTGAGTAGAGGGTTTTTTTCTGTTAGCATAATAGAGTACATAACTAAGACTTTCTGGCATTTTTGCGCGTATATAAAATCCAATGAGAGTAGTCACTAAAGCTACTAAAAAAGGTATACGCCACAGATGTTCATACTCCGGGTGAATTATTGAATAATAATCAATCCCTTGGACAATAAGACAAGCAAGTAGATAACCCGCTTTGACACCAACTGAAGACCAGCACCCTCTAAAGCCTCTTTGTGTTCCATCGCCACTTTCTACTAACAAAGTCGATGAGTTTAAAAATTCAGATCCAAGTGCCATGCTTTGGATTATTCTTAAAGCCACTAAAAATCCTGCGGCAAATAAGCCAATTTGATTATATCCAGGTATCACTCCAATTAAGGCGGTGGAAACGCCCATGATAATAATTGAGACCATAAGGACACTTTTTCGGCCATATAAATCTGAAAGTAAACCTAAAATAAAAGCACCTATAGGTTTTGCTAAATAGGCTATAAAAATTAGAGACAGCATTACGGTAGGTTTATTTTTATTAATCCCCAGAAGGGCACGAGATAACTCAGAAGATAGAAAGTAACATATGGACATATCATAGGCTTCTACGATATTACCCATAAGCCCGCCTAATATTGCTTTATTTTGATGTTTCATATCCTACCTGTTTCGGTAATGCCTGAGAGGTCGACAAATCACAATGATTAAATAGAGGATGTAACATATTAGAGCAATATTGGCCTATTTTATAAAAATCTTCTTGTTGGGTAGAGAACAGTTCACGTGTGTGAGCGCAGGACTTATGACTTGCTACAGAATAAATAACATAATTTTCGTCTATTTTTGCCGCAAGAGCTAAACCTATTGGAAAAGCATGTTTGATCTGCTTAAGGTAATAAAGCTCATCATAACGTGATGGATTATATAAAGTTTGCCAATGTGCCTGACCGCATAAATTAAACCATAGTGGATTATAGGACAGATCATAACGCCAAAGAGAACCATTAAATAAATTAAACTCCATGGCGGGAGTAGAGGATAAAGTGAGTATCTGGTTATTGGTATTGATATGCGTTAAAGCCATATGATTGATTTCATGAATTCCTAAAACATCTCTGAATACAGTTGAAACTTTACTTTTGAAAGCAAAAAGAAACTCAAAAAACTTTGGGTGGGGCTTTAAATTATTGTTGCTATAGTCCATGACTCGTTCTTACCCTACGTTCCATTGGGATGGCTAAAATGCTTCACTGAAGATAAAGCTAAGTCTATAATTTTTTCAGACTGTTCTTCACTGGCATTAATTAGACTGATGTCATTAATCAATTCCATTAAAAACTCAGGCACCTGTTGTTCCTTGAGCTCGGCATTATATAAGCAGGCTGCTCTGGTGAAAATATAGTGAAGCAAATTTTTGCTTATTGTGATTTTATTTTGCGAAGTACTCTGGTCATTATGGGCATCACCAAATAATAACCAACCGGGGGAAACTTGAAGTTTCGCAGCAATTTCTATTAATTTAACTGGATCTGGTATCGCTTCTCCACGAAGATATTTTCGACAAATCTGAACTGAATAACCGGTGATTTCTGCTAATTTATGAATGCATACTCCAGAAGCTGAGCGTTGTGAATCAAATCCCACTGCAATCATTGCATCACGAAGACGGTAAGCAAACTGTTTAGTTAAGTTGACTTTTTCCATGGAGAATACGAACAACCTGAATGCTAAAAACTTGTTAGAGTGTAACAAAGGGAGAATAAACCTGCAAATAAATAAAAAAGAAACAATAAGTTTCTTTTGGAAATTTTTTGTTGACAAACTGGGTCGTTAAAGTATAATTTCTAGCGAAACGAATGATTAAGTTTCAAAACGTTGAACATGGAAGCTGGTGATACACGATGGAGCAGGTATCACTTAAAAGTCCAACACGAGGAATAGTGGCATAACCATAGCAGCTTACCTCGCAATACTATGGCTTGAATAGACCCCCTTCTGTTCAGGCCTTTCTATATTTCCATACAAAGATAATGTTTGTCATAATATGAGTCAATTTCATTAACTCAAGAATACAGATTTAAACTAGTTGTACGGCTGTAAAGCTCATATTTGTAAGGTAACGCGATCTTGCTTATATTGTGAGGGAACGTCTTGCTTCCTGATGATTAGGATAATGATTTAGGGTATCCTTGATAAAGCATGGAGGTTTTTTTGGCAGAGGATTTTGGGGAATAAAGTGAAAGTATTAGTTAAAAAAATTCAAACCAAAAAGTTCATCTTATTACTATCATTTGGAATAATCTACATAAATCAATCAGTTGCATTTTTACCGAATAGCAACATGCAAACTCCTACCGCAACTCTCATCGTACCGGTTAAAGCAAAACATCATCAGGAAGTAATTGTGTTAATCCATGGATTACTGCGCTCTTACCTGAGCATGAAACCATTAAAACTCTATTTGGAAACTCAGGGTTATCAGGTCTATTACTATAATTATCCTTCAGCAAGATACACTATTCATGAACATGCGAGTTATTTAAATCAATTTATAAGACATTTATCAGCAAATAATTCAAGGGTAAAAATCCATTTCGTCACTCATAGTCTGGGTGGTATCATTGTCAGGGAGGCATTATCCAAATGGTCACCAAATCAATTAAAACATATCGGCTCACTGATTATGCTGGCTCCTCCTAACCAGGGTTCTTTACTTGCGAAGTTATCTACAGAAATGTTTCCCTTAATCACCTCATCAATAAAGCCATTAGCCGAACTAAGTTCAGAAAAAAAGTCTTACGTGCATCGTGTCCCGGTACCAAATATTAAAATGGGCATAATTGCCGGGCGATTTGACGCGAAGGTTCCTCCCTCTGCGGCCCGTATTCAAGGACAAACTGCCCCCATTGTTATTAACTCCACTCATACGTTTATTATGAATCATGCAAAAACAAGGAAGTTAATAATGACTTTTTTGAAGAAGGGATCATTTGAAGAGTAATAGGTAATCGTTCATCCTGTTTTCTTTACCGCGCAATGAAGTTATTAACGCATCTTTGCAGTTTCAGCAGAAGTCGCTTTTCTGTTTGCGTACATGTTTCGCGACACACGGAGAACTTCTGTTTCTAAACAAGAAAATTAATCCCAAATCCGATTTAAATGATTTGCTTTATAATGCTACCTTATTATATAATTCAAGCCAATTTGAATGCAGGTCGAATTATAGGCACGTAGCTCAGTGGTAGAGCACCACCTTGACATGGTGGTGGTCGGTGGTTCGATCCCACTCGTGCCTACCATCCAATCTGAATTTTATAGTAGAATCTAAACAGCAACTACTGCACAGAATATTAAGGTTTAAACCCTGCTATGCAGGGTTTTTTTTTGAAAAAGAAGTGCTTTACGGACGCAAAGACGGATAAAACTATGCCCAATATTAAATTACCTGATGGTAGTGTAAAACATTTTGAAGCGCCTTTAACCATATATGATGTTGCACATCATATTAGCCCTGGCCTAGCCAAGGCTGCGTTGGCAGGTCGTATAGATGGTCGTTTAGTAGATACCACTTACCTTATTGAAACTGATTGCTCTTTAGTCATCGTGACAGAAAAACAAGAAGACAGTCTGGAGGTTATTCGTCACTCTGCTGCTCATTTGCTGGCTCAAGCTGTTAAATTACTTTTCCCCACCGCTCAGGTGACCATAGGTCCGGTTATTGATGATGGATTCTTTTATGATTTTGCTTTCCAAAGAGCATTTACCCCTGAAGATTTGGAGCTAATAGAAGCAAAAATGCAGGAGCTGACCAAAGCCAATTACCCTATAACTCGTAGGGAGTTATCAAGGGACGAGGCCATAAAGTATTTTAAAAGCTTAGGTGAAGAGTATAAAGCAAAAATTATTGCTGATATTCCTGCCACTGAGGTGCTTTCTCTTTATAAGCAAGGTGATTTTGAAGATCTGTGTAGAGGCCCTCACGTCCCTTCAACCGGTTTTTTAAAAGCATTTAAGTTGACTAAGTTAGCGGGTGCTTATTGGCGTGGTGATTCTAATAATGAAATGTTACAGCGAATTTATGGCACCGCTTGGGCTGATAAAAAATCTTTGGCTGACTATTTATTCAGAATGGAAGAAGCAGAAAAGCGCGATCACCGTAAATTAGGCAAGACCCTGGATTTGTTTCACTTCCAGGATATTGCTCCGGGAATGGTTTTTTGGCATCCCAAAGGTTGGACGATTTATCAGGAACTTGAACGCTACATGCGGATGCGTTTGGCTGATTTTGGTTACCAGGAAATCAAAACTCCTCAATTAGTAGACAGATCACTTTGGGAAAAATCAGGCCATTGGGATAATTTTAGAGACGAGATGTTTGTCACTGAAACAGATAATCGCCATTATGCTGTAAAACCTATGAATTGCCCGTGTCATATTCAAGTATACAATCAAGGTCTGAAGAGTTATCGAGATTTGCCATTAAGATTTTCAGAGTTTGGTAATTGCCACCGCTGTGAACCTTCTGGCTCACTACATGGATTAATGCGGGTTCGCAATATGGTGCAAGATGATGCCCACATATTTTGTACAGAAGATCAAATTCAGTCAGAAGTAGCGATGATGTTGGAACTGGTACAATCAGTTTATACCGATTTTGGTTTTAACGAGATTAAATATCGTCTGGCATTAAGACCTGAAAAGCGTGTCGGTTCAGATGATGTTTGGGATAAAGCAGAAAATGCCCTGAAACTTGCCATGCAGGGAAGAGATATTGAATGGGTAGATGCTCCTGGTGAAGGAGCATTTTATGGCCCGAAAATTGAATGTTCTTTATCAGACTGTCTGGGCAGAATCTGGCAGTGCGGAACCATACAAGTTGATTTTTCTATGCCTGCGCGTTTAGATGCCAGCTATATTGCTGAGAATGGTAACAAACAAATTCCAGTTATGTTACATCGAGCTATATTAGGTTCCTTTGAACGATTTATGGGGATTTTGATAGAGCATTATGCTGGAAAACTGCCCTTGTGGCTGTCTCCTGTTCAAGCTTCTGTGCTTACTATTAGTGAAAAACAGAATAAATATGCGGAAAAAGTCACTCAAATTTTGCAAAAAAGTGGTATTCGGGCAAATTTTGACTTGAGAAATGAGAAAATTGGCTTTAAAATCCGTGAACACACACTACAAAAAGTACCTTATTTATTAGTCATAGGCGACAAAGAAGTTGAAACAGGTCAAGTGGCTGTACGTACCCGTGAAGGCGTTGATTTGGGCGTGATGACAATAGATACAATTTGTGATACCTTGACGCATGAAATTGTCCGTAAGGGATCTCTATAAACAACGAGCTGGAGGAATAAACCATTAGTGCACCAACTAAGCGTGAAAATGATCGCGCACGAATTAATGAACAGATCACAGTACCTGAGGTACGCTTAATTGATGTTGATGGTAACCAGGCAGGAATTGTATCAACAAGGGAAGCACTGCGTGCAGCAGAAGAAGATGGATTGGACTTGGTTGAGATATCGCCAACAGCCAAACCCCCTGTGTGCCGCATCATGGATCATGGTAAATTTATCTTTGAACTGAGCAAAAAACAAGCTGAAGCCAAGAAAAAGCAAAAGCAAATTCAGGTTAAAGAATTAAAATTCCGTCCAACGACGGAAGATGGAGATTATCAGGTCAAGCTACGCAACCTGATCCGTTTCCTAAATCATGGTGATAAAGTCAAAGTCACGCTGCGATTTCGTGGTCGTGAGATGGCTCATCAAGAGCTCGGTATGAAAATTTTGGAACGCATACAGGCAGATACGGCAGAATTTGCCGTGGTTGAGCAGCATGCAAAGCGTGAAGGAAGACAATTACTGATGGTATTATCGCCGAAAAAAACCAAGTAGCTAAATATATTTGTTGTTAAAAACAAATATCAATGCGGAGTACATGTTATGCCAAAGTTAAAGTCACATCGTGGAGCAGCTAAACGCTTCCGTAAGACAGCAAGTGGTGCGATTAAACGTCGCGGCGCTTACAGGAATCATATCCTCACCAAGAAGTCTACTAAGCAAAAACGCCATTTACGCGTAGGTGCCAGTACTTTGAAGCCATGCGATGCGCGTTTGGCAGAGCGTATGTTGCACGGTAGTTAAGGGGAGGATTGAAAAATGCCAAGAGTTAAACGTGGTGTGACAGCGAAAGCCCGTCACAAGAAAATTTTAGATCAAGCTAAAGGTTATTACGGCGCACGTAGCCGAACCTATCGCGTAGCAAAACAAGCAGTTATTAAAGCAGGTCAATATGCATATCGTGATAGACGTCAGAAAAAACGACAGTTCCGTGCCTTATGGATAGTCCGTATTAATGCACAAGCTCGTGAATGCGGTATGTCTTATAGCCGTTTGATTGATGGTTTGAAAAAAGCATCTATTGAACTGGATAGAAAAATACTGGCCGACATGGCAGTTAATGACAAAATAGCCTTTGCTGCAGTTGCTGAAAAAGCTAAAGCTGCACTAGCAGGTTAATTTATTGTTAGATGGGTATTAATTTATTGCAGTGATCTTTATTCAATGTAATAAGCCCAACGTAACTAAATTTAAAAGTAGTTACCAAATAAAAATATCGAGGAGGCTAAGGCCTCCTTTTTACTTGTGGGTATAAATATGCAGGATATCATCACCATACAAGAACAGGCTTCTGAAGCAATTAATACGGCACAAGATATTGCTACTCTGGAATTAATTCGCGTTGACTTCCTGGGAAAGAAAGGCAAACTGACTGAAATTTTAAAAGGTCTGGCTGGTTTATCCGCCGAAGAAAAACCTAAAATGGGCCAATTAGTTAATCAGGCAAAGCGTGATATCAGCTCATTAATTGAAACAAAAATGCTGGAATTAAAAGAAAAACAATTATTATCGAAGTTATCTGCAGAAAAAATAGATGTAACCCTTCCTGGACGAAACAATCAATCAGGTTCATTACATCCAGTCACTGAGGTGAAGCATCGAATTAATGAGTATTTCAGTCGTTTGGGTTTTGATATAGTAGATGGACCTGAAATTGAAACAGAATTTTATAATTTTGAAGCATTAAATATTCCCGGTCATCATCCTGCACGTGCAATGCACGATACGTTTTATTTTGGTGACGGACGTTTACTGCGTACGCATACGTCTCCAGTGCAAATTCGTACTATGGAGCAACTTAAGCCCCCCTTTCGCTTAATCGCTCCCGGGAGAGTTTATCGTTGTGATTCTGATCTTACCCATACTCCCATGTTTCATCAGGTTGAAGGATTGTTGATTGATCAGCAGGCTACATTAGCCGGATTAAAGGGGTTGCTGCAGGATTTTTTTGCCCATTTCTTTGGTCGTGAGTTGGCTCTTAGATTCAGGCCATCCTATTTTCCCTTTACTGAACCCTCTGCAGAAGTAGACATAGAGTGTACACAATGCAGTGGTAAAGGATGTCGATCATGCAAGTTTACTGGATGGCTTGAAGTACTTGGTTGTGGCATGGTGCACCCAAATGTGTTGCGAGCAGTTCATATTTGTCCTGATGAATACCAAGGATGGGCTTTTGGTATGGGTATGGATAGATTGGCTATGTTGTATTATGGAATAGAAGATCTGCGGATGATGTTTGAAAACGATCTAACCTTTTTAAGTCAGTTTTAATTTACTCGTCGCAAGACAAGTGGTTGCATAAGTGATGGGGATGATAGATGAAATTAAGTAAGTTATGGTTACGTGAATGGGTTAACTTCTCATTAACTGAACAAGAGTTAGCCGCACAATTGACTATGGCTGGTTTGGAAGTAGATGCAGTAAGCCCTGTGGCCGGGGAATTTACTCATGTGGTTGTAGGGGAAGTACTGAGCACAAAACCTCACCCAGATGCTGATAAATTAACCTTATGTGAGGTTAAGGCCGGCATCGATCAAACGTTGAAAATTGTTTGCGGTGCTTCGAATGTGAGATCAGGAATAAAAGTTGCCTTGGCAATGATTGGAGCCCAATTACCAGGTGGTCTCAAAATTAAAGAGTCTAAACTTCGGGGTGAGTTGTCGCAAGGCATGCTCTGCTCCGCTAGTGAGCTGGGACTGGCGGAGCAATCCGAAGGTATTATGGAATTAGAAGAAGATGCCCCGGTAGGTGTAAATTTACGTGATTATTTAACTCTTGATGATCATATATTGGATATTGATTTAACACCCAATCGAGCAGATTGTTTCAGTGTTTTGGGTATCGCTCGTGAAGTAGCCGTATTAAATAAACTTCCTCTATTGGAACCGTCCATTAGTACTATTGCACCTGCAATTGATGATGTAGTATCCATTAATTTAAAAAATGCCCAGGCATGTCCTCGCTATTGCGGGCGTCTTATTCGTAATATAAACCCTGCTGCAACGACTCCTTTGTGGATGTCTGAACGATTGCGCCGGGGTGGAATCAGAACCCTTCATCCTGTTGTTGATGTGATGAATTTTGTGATGCTTGAACTAGGTCAGCCTATGCATGCTTTTGATTTGGCCAAACTACAAGGGGAGGTAAATGTCCGCTTTAGCAATGAGTCAGAACATTTGGAGCTTTTAGATGGTCAGATAGTGACCTTAAGTGATAAAGTATTGGTGATTGCTGACAAAGAAAAACCCCTGGCTATGGCCGGTATTATGGGTGGCGCGAACAGCGGAGTCCAGGCCCATACTCAAGATGTATTATTAGAAAGTGCTTATTTTAATCCAGTGATTATTGCAGGAGTTGCTAGAAAATATGGTTTGTTTAGTGATTCATCACAACGTTTTGAGCGTGGTGTTGATCCTTATCTGCAACTAACAGCTCTGGAGCGAGCAACGTTTTTGATTTTATCTATTGTTGGAGGCCAGGCTGGCCCAGTTATTGAGTCCAGTAATAGCGCATATGTACCGGAAAAAGCTGTAATTTCTTTTGATACCGGTAAAGTGAAGCAGTTGACCGGCCTTGATATTTCTCTAGAGGAAATGAGAAATTTATTGGAAGGTTTAGGTATTACAATTATCCAGGACAAGAAAGGTATTCTTACTGTAGAAGTTCCTTCCCATCGATTTGATATTCAATACGATGTGGATTTGGTAGAAGAAATCATTCGTTTGTATGGCTATGACAACTTAAAGGCACAGCCCATGAATGCACCAGTTCAGGCAGGAAAGGCCAGCGCAAATGAGCGAATTTCCCAGCAACTGGCAGTCTGGTTTAGAAGCCGAGGATATAATGAAACAATAAGTTACAGTTTTGTTGATCCCGAGCTTCAAGATGCCATTTATCCTCAGAGTGACGTGATGCAGTTACTAAATCCTATTTCCTCCGAATTATCACAAATGCGGGTTGGTATGTGGCCGGGCCTGATTGCGTCCATGATTTATAATATTCATCGTCAACAAAATGCAATTAAGTTCTTTGAACTAGGTGTGGTGTTTGATGTGGAGCAAGGCCAATTAAATGAGCGGGCCTGTATCGCTGGTTTGCTAATGGGAGAACAGGGTGGGGTAAATTGGTCTGAAACCACGCGCTATTTTGATTTTTTTGATCTCAAAGGTGATTTACAGTCTTTGTTTTCAATGTTGAAACTAGATGAAGTTGCGTTTGTTCCCGCAACACATGATGCCTTGCATCCGGGGCAATCAGCGCAAATACTGATCAACGGTCAGCATGCAGGGTGGATAGGCGTTCTCCACCCGAAATTAACTGATGCGCTGGATTTGCATCAAGATGTCATATTATTTGAAATAAATTTGGCGCAATTAGTGACGCTTGACTCACCGCGATATAAAACAATTTCAAAATATCCCCAAATCAGAAGAGATCTCTCTTTCTTAGTGGATGCTCAGATCAATGCCATGCAAATTGAGGATGTGGTTAGAGCTTGTATAAAGGATGACTGGTTAAAATCCTTTGATGTATTCGATGTTTATGTAGGAAAAGGGATTCCTGAGGGTAAAAAAAGTTTAGCAATAGCGATGACGTTGCAAGATGAGAGTCGAACATTAGTTGATGCCGAGATCAATTTATTAATTGGTGCTATAATCAAGACATTGCAAAATGAATTTTCAATCATATTGAGGGAATAATCGTGAGTGCATTAAGCAAAGCTATTATGGCAGAAACCTTGTGTGACGAGTTGAACCTATCCAAACCTGTCTCAAAGGAAATGGTAGAAAATTTTTTTGAAGAGCTGCGCTATGCGCTGGAGCATGGGCAGCATGTTAAATTATCAGGTTTTGGTAATTTCACCTTAAGAGATAAACCACAAAGACCCGGGAGAAATCCTAAAACAGGTGAGGAAATCCCAGTAGTGGCACGAAGAGTGGTCACGTTTAAGCCTGGTTTAAAATTAAAAACAAAAATTGAAGCAATAGGAAAATAGCTGATTGACTTATTATATCAAGCACGTACTTCTATGCACTAATCAGAAGGCCGCAGGGAAGCAATGCTGCGCGAAATCTGGCGGTGAACCTTTTTTTGATTATATGAAGACCAGACTGCTGGAGTTGGGCATGCATGGTCCTGGCAAGATTCGTGTAAGTAAAACGGGTTGCCTGGGCCGTTGTGCATCGGGTCCATGTCTGGTAATTTATCCTGATGGGGTGTGGTATACTTATTCGACTTTTACTGATATTGATCAAATTATTGAAAGTCATTTGATTGCAGGAGAAACGGTAGAACAACTTTTAATTGATGGATAATAATATTACGTTAAAGGTCTATTTAAGTATATTGATTGATTATAAAAAAAGAGGACATTCCACTTCCACAGGTGGAATTTGATGTTTTTACATGGATTTAATTAATTGTTCACAAATTTTTATCCTTTTTACTTGTAGGATGTTTCTGTTTTGGTTAAAATCGCCCGTCCATGATAGAAAGATTACCAATTTAGGCGGTTCGGAGTTTATTTAATGAAGACATTTAGTGCCAAAGGCCATGAAGTCAAACGTGACTGGTTAGTGGTCGATGCCAGCGATAAGGTTTTGGGTCGCTTAGCAACTGAGATTGCCCGTCGTTTACGTGGCAAACATAAAGCTGAGTATACTCCCCATGTTGATACAGGGGATTACATCATTGTTACTAATGCGGAAAAAGTCACTGTGACTGGCCGTAAATTTAATAACAAGATGTATCATCATCACACTGGTTTTCCTGGTGGTATCAAATCAGTTACGTTCGAAAAATTACAAGGTAGAAATCCTGTAAAAATTATCGAACTTGCTGTGAAAGGCATGCTGCCAAAAAATCCATTGGGTCGAGAGATGTATCGCAAGTTAAAAGTATATGTGGGTAGCGAACATCCGCATACTGCACAGCAACCCAAGCAACTAGAGATTGAGGAATAAGTACTATGGCTGAAATGAAGCAATACTACGGCACTGGTCGTAGAAAAAGTTCAACAGCTCGCGTTTTTTTACGTCCTGGCAAAGGTGAGATCAAAGTTAACAATCGCACTTTGCAAGAGTATTTCTGTCGTGAAACTTCCTGTATGGTTGTTATGCAACCTCTGGAAACTGTAGAGCTGACTAATAAATTTGATATTTTCATCACTGTAGTTGGCGGTGGGGTTTCTGGTCAAGCTGGGGCAGTTCGTTTAGGAATTGCCAGAGCGTTAGTTGCCTACGATGAAAAAGGTTTGGCAGAAGATGCAGAACCTAATCCTGATTCATTTCGTCGAAAACTTCGTGCTCGTGGTCTGTTGACTCGTGATTCACGTCGTGTAGAAAGAAAGAAAGTGGGGCTGCACAAAGCTCGTCGAGCAACACAATACTCAAAACGTTAATGATATATCGATTATCAAAAACCTCGCTATGCGAGGTTTTTTTATTTAAAATGCTTAAGTGGTGTTCATTTATTCGAAGCTAAAGCCTATTTAACTCTTTATAAATCTGTTTTCAAGTGTTTGTCCTTGGGGATATCGTGATAAACTAAAAAAAACCTCTTAATATTTATTTAAGACTAGAATGATACTCTATACACCTGAATATATTTTAATACAGGTGAAACATGTGGTATCAAAAGCTTCTTAAGCCTCTAACGCTTAAAGTTATTGAAGCAGATCAGGGTAGAGCAAATATATTTTTAGTTAAAATTTTTCAAGTTCTAGAACGTATATCTAAGTCTCCTATACCAGCAGAAGCACTTTTAAATCTTATTGATAAAATGTATAAAAAGTATGATCAAAAAATAAATGACTCGGTAAAGCTTGTTGATTTTTGCCAAGATTTGCTGGTTCTGTCAATGCTTTTTATGAAAGGTGCTTCCGACAAACCTGTATGGAATAGCGATTTTGACGTACTTTGGTTAAACAAAGAGCTAGGGCGTACCTATCTTGGTTTTATCTCTGGCAATATCGAGGAGATTCATGCCCTGGAAAGGCAAGCATTTAAAGAATTAGGATATTCTCTTGAAACAGATTTTGCTAATCTTTTAACTATTTTTTCCAAAGAAGATCAAGAAATAGCTCAACTTAATGGTCTGATTAGAGAGTTCGAAGACTTATCAAATCAGAGTGAAGGATTTGACGAGTTTATTTCTTGTATAAAAAAAATAATAACTGAGAAGGAAGAAAAGGAAAGCCAACGGCTCAAGTTTGCAGAACAATCGAACTTTGAAGAACAAAGAAAACCTGAAGAAAAGCACACGCTTGAAAAAGAGCACGCTCTACATTTAACAATTAACGAGAGTTCTAATCATTCTGCTGTCCCTGTAGAGCCTCCCGAATTTAACCACAGAACCACAACTATGAGACAGATACATCTTGCCAATGCTCAAACAGTTAATGCATGCACGTTAATCAGTGTTGCAGTAATCAACGCTATTTTAAATGCTCGAGATGAGACAGCAATGGAAGTTGAAATAGCAAAAGCTCATGATGAGTCACAGAAGCGTTATAGGGAGGATTTTACCGGCTTGGCGCATGGTGAAGGTGTATTAGAAACAGCTGCATATCAAAAATATTATTCAAATGCTTTTGCAGATCCTGTGTCTCAGACTTTAATAGTGCCTGTTGATAATGAGGCCTTGAAACAAATAATAGATAATCGTAATGGTTTTCTGGAGAATAAGGGTCTGGAGCTAAATCTAAATTTTTTTACTTATAATGGTGATTTAACCGAGACTATTCAACAACTTGCGCCAACTCAAGAAATTGATTGGACTACAGTAACAGAAGATGAATTACAGAGAATTGTTCAGCAAGATAAACGATTGCCCCTGGTAGACCAGATTTTGAGACTGATTGTTCCACTAAACGCGCAAGGAATTACCATCAGAATGGATGGCCATACTATTTCCCTGGTTAAAAGAGAAGATGCTTATTATAGTTATGACTCGTTGACCGGTGATTTGTCGATTACAAAAAATTCGCAAGAAATGGCGGAACATTTAGGTGCAAAAATAGCTACGAATCAGGCCAAAGAAGCATTGATTTATTGTTTTTCACCGTTGCAAGTATTAAGGTTCGCCCCAGACAGCTCTGTTAAAAAAGAAAAAACAGTAAAAAAAGAAGTACCACATAAAGATGTTGCTGTAGAGACAGCTGGTTTAAACGCAGAGATTATCCATGATTTAATTAATAATCGTGATTTATTTGACACAGTAGATGAATGGCAACAAGTTAATGCAAATCTATTTACACTAATAGTGAGTCGACTTAATGTTGTTTATCTAAGTGCTGGAGAATGGGCAACAATAACAGCTGGGCAATTGTGTTCTTTATTAAACATAGAAGACAATCCTATATCTACTGTACCCCCACATGTTTCTGGTCACCCGAGCAGCATACCACCTGTAACCGAAGGCATAAAGCAGGAAGAACATATCTCTCCAGTCATTAAACCTATTATTCACGAAATGCCACAAGTGCCAGTTAATGATGCTCCTGAACAACCTGTTCAAGATTCTGAAAAGCTAATAGCAATTATAGATAAGCTTATAGAGAATATGTCAATCCAACAAAATGGGCGTCAAACAACAAGAAACAGCCAATGGAAAGCCAATTTGTTAACTGCGATCAAAGAAGACATACAATTAAAAGATTCAGAGGCTATAGATATCAACCAATGTATTGCTGATATTCGTACCGTATGCGCAAAAAAACGGAATATCTTGCATTTTTGGGCTGAGCCACATAGCGTTTCTGAATTTGAAAAGATGGTGCGCGATGAAGAAATCGCTACTCCTCAGACAAATGTTTTAGCACAGTAAAGTTTATAGCTCTGGTTATAGATTTCAAGTAATTAAAAGCAAATAAGACGCTTGTCTTCATATTGATTGTCTCATAAATCGCTGTACCTGCTTGTTTCAGAATACAGCGACTACTACAAAATTAAGCCGACTCATGCTAATCTCCATTCATTGTGAATAATATTTAGATTTGTTCGTTGGCTCATTTTTGAGTGTGGCTTATGGTTTACGATTCATTAGGTTAATGTCAGTTATGGATAAGAAGCTTATTAAACCCAGTTACTATCTCGAACCGTTCGCCCTGAGGAGTCGGTTTAGCGACGTCTCGAAGGGTTCTGGTACAGTGCCTAGCCTTCGAGACGGGCTAAAGCCCTCCTCAGGCCGAACGGAGCAATGTAAAAATCTGAGTTCCTTATCCATAACTCACGTTAAGTTAAAGGATTTCTTGTTCAATTTTATTTCGATCCGCTCGGGCTGAGGTAAAATCCTTAACTTAATGGCTGTGGGCTACGATTGCATGAGAAAGATGATAAAAAAAGGATCTAATCTACCGTTTCAGGTTTGATGTTGTCTTGTATAAAATTTCTTTTCAATCCCAGGTGTCCTTTAGAACAATGGACTATTTAAGAAACAAGTCCTGTGATGTTGAGTTTAAATCCTAATTAATTTTTAAAAAAAAGGCAATGTCTCTATAATGAAGGATGAAATTACTAACCTCAATCAAAAAGTGGATAAAAATAAAGAGAAACCTTTAGACGAAGAACGACGTCTCTTTTTATTAGCTTCCACCAGTGCTTTGGCTGCGGTAGGTGCTGTCTGCGCCTTGACTCCATTTGTATCTTCCTGGCTGCCTAGTGCTAAAACTCGGGCAGCAGCAGCACCAGTTCAAGTTGACTTAAGTAAAATGGAGCCGGGTGAGCAAGTTGTTGTGGCGTGGCGTGGCAAGCCAGTCTGGATTATAAGACGAACAAAAGAAATGCTTCACCGTTTAATTGGGAATGAAGATTTACTGAGGGATCCTCAATCTTTAGTGGATCAACAGCCTGAATATGCTAAAAATATATTTCGTTCCATCAATCCTGAATATCTGGTCTTAGTTGGGATTTGTACTCATCTTGGCTGTTCTCCAAAATATAAACCTGTGACCGGTGAGTTAAACTCTGATTGGCGTGGTGGTTTTTTTTGTCCGTGTCATGGTTCAACTTTCGATCTCTCGGGGCGGGTTTTTAAGGGTGTTCCAGCTCCGATCAATTTAGAGGTACCTCCTCATCACTTTATAAACGAGCATACCCTTGTGATAGGTGAGGATCGCAATGAAGATTAAGTTATGAACGGATTATTAAATTGGCTAGACGCCCGTTTTCCTTTGGTTAGCACCTGGAAAAGTCATTTTAGTAATTATTATTTACCTAAGAACTTGAATTTCTTATATTTATTCGGATCCCTGGCTTTTGTCGTTTTGGTCAATCAATTTGCGACCGGCCTATGGCTTACCATGTTTTATACACCCACTGTCGAACAGGCATTTTCTTCTGTGGAATACATCATGCGGGATGTTAATTTTGGCTGGCTGTTGCGCTACATGCATTCGACCGGAGCTTCCGCATTTTTTATTGTGATCTACGTACACATGTTTCGTGGCCTACTTTATGGTTCCTATCAAAAACCCAGAGAGCTGGTATGGCTTTTGGGGATGTTTTTATTCCTTTTGCTTTTGGCAGAGGCTTTTTTTGGCTATTTATTACCATGGGGACAAATGTCCTATTGGGGGGCAGAAGTAATCACTTCATTGTTTGGTGCGATACCCTATATTGGTAAAAATCTGGTTATTTGGATACGAGGTGATTATTCAGTTACTAATGTCACTTTGCAGCGTTTTTTTGCTTTACATGTGATTGGCATTCCCATTTTGATGTTATTTTTGGTGTTCTTACACATCGTGGCCTTGCATAAAGTCGGTTCAAATAATCCTGCAGGAATTGAAATAACCCATACAATTGATGAGCAGGGTAATCCCTTAGACGGCATCCCTTTTCATCCTTATTATACAGTTAAAGATTTGGTTGGCATGGTTTTATTTTTAATCTTATTTTTTTCTGTAGTCTTTTTTGCACCTGAAATGGGTGGCTTTTTTTTAGAGCGCACTAATTTTGTTCCTGCTAATCCTCTGATAACGCCAGATCATATTGCACCGGTATGGTATATGGCGCCATTTTACGCGATGTTGCGCGCGATACCCAATCAGCTATTGGGTATTATTTGTATGGGAGCAGCACTCCTGCTTCTTTTTTTGATGCCATGGCTTGATCGAAGCCCTGTTCGTTCCATGAGATATAAAGGAGTATTCTCAAAATTAAGTATATTCCTCTTTGTATCAAGCGTATTGATCTTGGGCTACCTGGGAACTGTTGCAGTTGATCCGGTAAGGCTGCTTCTCGCACGAATCGGTACGCTAATTTATTTTTCTTATTTTTTATTAATGCCCTTTTATAGCCGCTTTGAATCATGCCGATCTGTTCCGGGAAGAATAGGTCAATGATGATAAAAAAAATCAGGTTGTTTTGTGCCAGTATCTCTTTGGCAATGATCTCTATCATTTCTTTAGCAAGCACGGTTGCCATCGAATCTGTTTCTATAGATGTAAAAAATAAAGAGCAGTTACAGCGAGGAGCAAAATTATTTATGAATTATTGCTCTGGATGTCATTCTTTAAAATATATGCGCTATAACCGAATGGCAGAAGACTTGGGGTTAACTGATTTTGCTGGAAAGATAAATAAAAATTTACTCAATAATTTGGTTTTTACTCAGGCAGCTTTATATGATCCCATTCAAATCGCTATGCCACCCGAAGATGCCAAACAATGGTTTGGGATTATTCCTCCAGATTTATCATTATCTGCCAGAGAACGAGGTGCTCACTGGTTGTATCGTTATTTAAAAAATTTTTACATTGATAATTCCAGGCCTTTTGGGGTGAATAATCTTCTGGTGCCTAACGCTGCCATGCCAAATGCGCTAGAGCCTTTGATGGGGCAACAGGTGTTAGTAATGAATAACGAATCGCATAGTGATTCTTTGTTATTAATAAAGCAAGGTGAAATGCTGCCTGGCGATTTTGACATTGCCTTAAAGGATTTAGTGACTTTTTTAGTTTATGTGGGAGAACCTGCAAAATTAGTTCGCTATCACCTGGGCATTTTTGTTATCCTTTTTTTGGCTATCTTACTCATAGCAGCGTACTCCTTAAAAAAAGTTTATTGGCGACGGTTGTGAATCAAAATCTCAGGTGTGTTTTATTGTATCCTGTCAGAATCGCCGGGTAAGTGTCTGCCACTGAGTCCGGATTAATCCGAGCCGCGCGCGTCAGCAAGCGGAATTCTTTAAAAATATTCAAAATACCTATTGACACGGTTTTTCTGTAAAACTGATGTTTTTCCATATCAAACGTAAGTCATGCAATATGCATGCCCTAAGATCCCCAAGATCACAATGTAGCCCCTTTCACTAATAAAACATCTCCCTCCTGAGGTCAGATTTTTTCTTAGCCCTTAGTGGCGTTAAAACTCGAAAAATGCGTTCAAAAAAAGTCATGTTATGATTGCCGTATCAGCATTAGTAACGCAGTGGTAGATGATGAAACGCCAAGAAATCAAACAAGTTTTAGATGAGTTAACAAAAGATATCGATAGTCTTGCCGACAAAAAGGCCGTGACTATCATTAAGGTATTGGTTAATTTGGTCGAAATGCTTGCCGAAGAAAATGCTTTGCTCAGAGAGGAAAACCAAGTATTACGTGATGAGATAAACCGCCTTAAGGGTGAACAGGGCAAACCTAATATTCGCGGTCAATCCAAAGGTAGCAATGGCGATAATACAGGCAATTCCAATCATTCATCTGAAGGAGATCGCAATAAACGTGGTAAAGGGAACAATAAAAACACAGGCAAAGACAAAAAAAACGTACGTATTGATAGACGTGTTACGATTGCTCTGGACAAAGCAACGCTGCCAGATGACGCCAAGTTCAAGGGTTTTGAGATTCGAATCATCCAGGATCTAAAAATCATCACGGATAATGTTGAATTCAAGCTGGAAACGTATTACTCACCATCTTTGAAAAAAACCTTTATTGCGCCGATTCCTGGCGAATATAAGGGCAGTGAATTTGGTCCTGGGGTTAAAGCGCTGGTCATCACATTATACCGTGATGCAGGGATGACGGAGAGCGCCATTGAGCGCTTTTTAAAAACATGTGGTATTCAAATATCACATGGTAAAATTGCTTCCATGCTGACAGAAGGCAATGATATTTTTCATCAGGAAAAAGAAGATATTGTCGATGCCGGTAGCAACGCAGGCTTGTACCAGCAGATGGATGACACAGGCAGTCGTGTTAACGGCAAAAATCACTACACCCATGTTTTATGTAATGACTTTTTTACAGCATACTTCACTCGTCGTAAAAAAGATCGCTTGACCTTATTGGAGTTGCTGTGTCGAGACCAATTAAAGTTTATGTTTAATCAGGAGGCTTATGAGTTAATGGATGAGTTTGGTCTCGCAAAAAAATGGTTGGATCAAATTAAACCAATGCTGCATGCACAACCCCTCACACGTGAATCAATCGATAGTTTGATGGGAACACTTTTTCCAAATCCAAAAAAACACAGCACGAATCGACGCATAATTCTTGAGTCAGCAGCTCTTGCCTATTATCAGCACTCGAAATACTTCATCCATTATTTAATGACAGATGATGCGCCTCAGTTTAATAAATTGGCCCTACATCATGCGCTGTGCTGGATCCATGAAGGTCGTCATTATAAAAAACTCACTCCATTCTCAGATATGAATCAGAATATATTGGCTGTATTTCTTGAGCAATTATGGGATTTCTACCATGCATTATTGACTTACAAGACGGCTCCATCTCAATCAATGGCCCAACAACTATCAATGCAATTTGATACTTTGTTCGCAACCACGACAGGCTATGATGTTTTAGATCAACGCATTGCAAAGACACGTGCTAAAAAACAAGCGTTATTATTGGTGTTAGACCATCCATTTCTGCCATTGCACAACAATGCCTCTGAATTAGGGACACGGTTTCAAGCAAGGATACGCGACATCAATCTCCAAACGGTCTCCCAAAATGGCACCAAATCAAAGGATACGTTTGCCACGATTGTACAGACGGCCAGAAAACTGAAAGTTAACGTTTATCAGTATATTTACGATAGGGTGACTAAAAAATTTGAAATGCCATCATTGGCTGAATTAATCTTACTTAAAGTGCGGCAGGTTCCATGCACCACATAAGCATCTCGAGATAATTCCGCTTGCTGACGCGCGCGGCTCGGATTAGTCCGGGCTCAGTGGCAGACACTTACCCGGCGATTCTGACAGGATACGTTTTATTTGTATAAATAAATAGATTTAGAAGCAAAGTAACCCAGCGGGTTAAAAATGTGGTAGAATGTTGTTCTTTGTTCTTTGGCATGGAAATGCTATTGATACAGCTTTAATGAATCCATAGGAGTTGCTAATGGCAATTGTCGCAAAGCGCACTATAATGTCTTTATTTTCTGATGTTGATGATGTTTACAGTCATCAGGTCCGTATTGTGTTGGCTGAAAAAGGTGTTAATGTAGAAATTCTTGCTGTAAAGCAAGATGAGCCAGGCGCAGATCTTCTAGCCCTAAATCCATATGGCACTGTTCCAACGCTGATTGATAGAGAGCTCGTACTTTACGAAGCTCGGATTATTATGGAATATTTAGACGAACGTTTTCCTCATCCTCCTTTATTACCTGTGTATCCGGTTGCTCGTGCAGAAACTCGTAAAATGATGCATAGAATAGAACAGGATTGGTATTATTTAATGACGTTCATCAATAGAGATGAAAATGCTGATCAGGCTCGAGCTAATTTACTTGAAAGTTTAACCAGTCTTGACCCTGTATTTGCTGATAAACCTTATTTCCTAAGTGATGAATTTTCATTATTGGATTGTGCTTTAGCTCCTTTGTTATGGCGTCTGCCTAAATTAGGTCTGGAAATTGTGCCAGAGTTTGAGGGATTAATTGCATACATGCAGCGTGTGTTCAAACGTGAATCGTTTCAAACGAGTTTGACAGATGCTGAGAGACAAATAAGAGCGGCTTAATATTATGGCAATGACATCAAATAAACCTTACTTGATTCGCGCTTTCTACGATTGGATTGTAGATAATGAGTTAACACCTTATATACTGGTTGACGCGACCTATTCGGGCGTCCAGGTTCCTAAGGAACATATCCGTCATGAGCGTATTGTACTAAATATCTCTCCATCTGCAACACGGGGACTTTTGCTGGAAAATGATCGCATTGTATTTACAGCTCGTTTTTCAGGGCAAACAGAGCAAATTTTTGTTCTTCCAAATGCAGTTTTAGAGATTTACGCTAAAGAAAATGGCAGAGGAATTGCTTTTGCAATTGAAGAGGATGAGGGGCCTCCTCCAGCTAGCTCTTCCGGCTCATCTGAGTCTGATACTGGTACAAGAAAGCCATCTTTGAAATTGGTGAAGTAGTTTTTTTTGCACTATCACTTTTAAATTAAGAAAAATCGTAGGTTGGCTAATGGTAATACCTTAGGTAATGTCATTGGCCCAATTGCCCAACAGGTGGCTATGGGCAGGAGACACTGCTAAAAATTACTGTCTTTGCTAGCGGACCGAAGGAATCTAACGTGTTTTTTGGTAAAACCGTACGAGATTGTTGTATTACTCTCGCAGCATTGGGATTTTCTTTCTTAGCTTGACTTTGGACTTTACAGTGACGTTATGTACTATGAACCAGTATGGAGCAAACGGTGGTTAAGCCAGATCATGTCCTCTACCGCAGTGATCAAATCAGAGCTTGTGAGCAACAAGCCATGCAACTGTATCCATTGGATGAAAATGATTTAATGTCTCAAGCAGGAACCGAGGCATTTTTTTTCGTACAGCGTTTATATCCTCAAGTGCGGCATATAGCGGTATTTTGTGGCTCAGGAAATAATGCTGGCGATGGTTATATCCTGGCAAGGTTAGCTCATGAGCATGGGCTGTCGGTCACTGTATATCAATGTAACGCTTTGGAAGACCTGCCTTCCGCAGCAAAAAATGCTGCTTTATTGGCTCTCGCTGCAGGAGTTGATTGTCAATCAGCAGATGAAGCACTTGAGACTGAGGCGGAGTTAATTGTAGATGCTCTGTTGGGGATAGGATTAAAAGGGCCTGTCCATGGTGTGATCGCTACGGCTATTCATCAGATTAATTCGAGTGGATTACCCGTCGTATCCCTGGATATTCCTTCGGGATTGAATGCGGATACAGGACAGGTAGAAAACTTCTGTGTCAAGGCCAATTTCACACTTACGTTCATTGCACTTAAAGCAGGTATGTACACTTTAGACGGCCCGGATTATTGTGGTGAAATTCATTGCAGACATTTACAACTCGAAGCCTGTATCGCTAAATTGAATCCCTGCGCATTTTTGTTAAATATTAATAGCCTATCTTTGCCTTTAGCTTTACGCAAAAAGAATTCACATAAAGGCAATTACGGAAACGTATTGGTTATAGGAGGAGGACCCGGCATGCCAGGTGCAGTGAGCTTGACAGCTAAAGCTGCGATGCGAACAGGTGCCGGGTCAGTAAACATCGCCACTTGGCCCGAACATGCTCACAGTGTTTTACCTTTGGTTCCTGAGGCGATGATTTGGGGGATTAAAACAGCCAAGGATTTAAAACCTCTTTTAGCTAATGCAACAGTCTGCGTTATCGGGCCTGGACTTGGTGAAAGTGATTGGGCAAGAACCTTATTTTTAGCCGCAATTACCTCGCAGTTGCCCATGCTAATTGATGCCTCTGCATTGAGATTGCTATCAGAATACCCACAAGTAGACGATAATTGGGTTTTAACCCCGCATCCTGGCGAAGCAAGTAGTCTGTTGTCTTGTTCGGGAGCAGAAATACAGGCAGATAGATATCAATCTGCAGCGGCTATACAACAACAATATGGGGGTGTTGTGGTACTGAAAGGAATCGGGACCATTATTGAGACGGATGAGCAAAAGACCTTTATTTGCCCAAAAGGTAATCCTGGTATGGCTACAGCTGGAATGGGTGATGTATTAAGCGGTATAATTGCTGGACTTTGCGCTCAGGGTCTATCTTTAGCTGAGGCGGCAAAGTTAGGAGTATGGGTACATGCTTGTGCCGGAGATACAGTAGCAGAGGATTTGGGTCATGTCGGAATATTAGCCACCGATTTGCTTGATATTTTGCCTAAAATTCTTAATGGCAATACTAAGAAATGAATCCTGGTGAAAACGATAAAATAATAATAACTCTAGAACTAATTAACGAAAAAGCCAGCGAACAATTTGCATCACAACTGGCTTCTTGTTTAAGCGCTCCTTTAGTCGTTGCTTTGAGTGGGGATATTGGTGCAGGTAAGACGACAATTGTTCGTGCCATGCTTAGAAGCCTGGGCATCCAGTCAGCAATTAAGAGTCCCACTTTTTCATTAGTAGAAAGCTATATATGCCATAACCTTCACATTCATCATTTCGATTTATATCGAATACATCATGAGGATGAGTTAGAATATTTAGGTTTTAGGGATTATTTCTCTAATGAGAGTATTTGTTTTATTGAATGGGCAGAACATGCCGGAAAAACCTTGCCACGAGTTGATATTCGTTTTAACTTAAGTATTAAAGGGGCTGGACGTGAGATGCAAATTACCGCATCAAGCGAAACTGGCAAAAGAATTTTAGCTTGCCTGGCAGGTGAATAATGATCATGCGCGCATGGGGTTTGTGGGTAATGATGTCTATCAGCTCTATTGCTGCATCTGCGGCGCTGCTAAAAAATGTTACTGTGTCACAGCAGCCAAATAACACAACTCTTTTTTTTACTATTAAAGGCTCGTTCACTCATAAATTATTCACTTTGACTCTACCTGACCGCGTAGTATTAGATCTAAGCACAACGACACTGGGAGTCAATTTAAACCAATTAAGAATTACAAACTCCCTTATTAAGCAGGTACGAAGTGGTTCTCCTGATGCCAAATCCTTAAGATTGGTACTGGATATTAATCAAAAAGTTCAGGTAAAAACTTCTCCCTGGCTGTACAAAGGAAAAGTTAATGGTATTCGAGTCGATTTGATGGGTAGCAAAAATATTCATGAGGCTATTAATTCAAACGTCCCTTTTAGTCAAGCCAAATCAAAAAAGAGAATAACCAGTTCCACAAAAATACCAATCAAAATGGATCAAAATCAACCTGTCATTACTCATAAAATGCCTATTAATGTTCCTCATAGCCCCTCTAATAAATATTTGCGCGATGTGGTGGTCGTGTTAGATGCAGGTCATGGTGGCAAGGATCCGGGAGCAAAAGGTCCAGGGCGCAGCCAAGAAAAACATGTGGTTCTGGCAATAACGCTAAAGTTAAAACAACTAATAGACAGACAACCGGGCATGCGCGCAGTTTTAACTCGCACAGATGATTATTATGTAGGCCTTAGGGAGCGCCTGGCAATTGCCAGAAAGTATAATGGAGATGTGTTTGTTTCTATTCATGCGGATGCCTTTAATAATCCTCATTCCAATGGCGCGTCAGTATTTGCTTTATCCCAAAGCGGAGCAACCAGTGAAGCTGCACGTTGGATTGCTGAAAAAGAAAACTATTCCGAACTAGGTGGAGTGAATCTGGAAGAATTGGATGATACCAATGGCGTAGTACGCTCTGTATTAATTGACTTATCCCAAACGGCAACTATAAATTCAGGTTTGCAAATGGGGGGAAGGGTCCTCGGGCAATTGGGCGGTTTTACCAACTTGCATAACGGCAAGGTGGAGCAGGCACGGTTTATGGTTTTAAAATCTCCGGATATACCGTCCATTTTAGTGGAAACCGGATTTATTTCAAATCCCGTTGAGGAAAGAAATTTAACTAATGCTGCTTATCAAATCCGGTTAAGCCAGGCAATTTTTCAAGGAATCAAAGCCTATTTTTGGGATCATCCTCCTCATGGTACGCGCATAGAAGCAATGACTACAAATAAATTTCATATCGTAAGAACAGGAGAAACCTTACCCCAAATAGCGGCGCGTTACCATACCTCTATTACAGCAATGCAAGGATTGAACCATTTACCAGGTGATGCTAGAGTGAATCCTGGACAAAAACTAGCCATACCTTCCACATGGGCATAAGAATTCATCAACTACCTCCTGCAATAGCCAATCAAATTGCTGCAGGAGAGGTAATAGAAAGACCCGCTTCCGTTGTTAAGGAACTATTGGAAAACTCTTTGGATGCAGGAGCAGATTCTATTACCGTTGAAATAGGGTATGGCGGACTGAATCAAATCAAGGTCAGTGATAATGGGGTAGGTATTGTTGCTGAGGATCTGCCCTTAGCCGTTGCCGCACATGCTACCAGTAAAATCACAACATTAGATGATTTATATGCAATTAACAGCATGGGGTTCAGAGGAGAGGCTTTGGCGAGTATCGCTTCTGTTGCCAAATTCACCATCAGTTCAAGACCGGCGCAACAAGAACATGCGATGATGCTGCAGGTTCATGACTCCATAAGTACTCTTGCACCCTGTGCCCGTAATGTTGGGACAACGATTGATGTTGTTGATTTGTTTTTTAATGCCCCAGTGCGTAAGCGATTTCTTAAAAATGAAAAATTGGAGTTTCAAGCCATAGAAATGGTCATTAAACGTTTTGCCTTGAGTGCTCCTCAAATTGGTTTAGTTTTAAAGCATAATAATAAACTCATCCTATCTTTACCCGCAGCGATCAATGAGCAAGCCAAACAGATACGCATGACGAAAATATTTGGTACAGCATTTATAAAAGATGCGATTAGTGTTGATACAGAACGAGGGGTGATGCGTCTTTGCGGGTGGGTAAGTGGTCCTAATTATCAACGCAGTCAGAATGACAGGCAATGGGTATATATTAATCATCGTATGGTTAAAGATAAGTTAATAAATCATGCATTAAAACAAGCGTACGATGGGTTACTTTACCCGGGTCGATTTCCTGCCTGCCTGCTATATTTAACTATCCATACAGCTGAAGTTGATGTGAATGTTCATCCAACCAAACATGAGGTGCGATTCCAACAACCTCGTTTAGTCCATGATTTTGTTACCTCACAATTAACCAATGCTTTAAAAGCAGGGGCACTAAAAAATGAGGAAAAAGTATATGAGTATGGTTCCTATTCTGCATCTAAAGAGTCTGTGGATATTTGCGAGCCTTATTTATCACCGAACCATTTAAGAGGAACTGAGCCCGTCTCCAATTTATCAGCCTCTGCAAAATCAGATGATGGTCCAGGAACTACCCTGCAGGAGCAAAATGGTTTATCTCGAAGAGCTCATCCTTCTGCACAATGGAGTAGTTCGCCTCGAAACGCTGTCTCCGGAAAATCAACCTTATTAGTTGAAAATGAATCTTCCTGGACATTTCTCAATGATCAATATGTTTTGATTTTTCTAGAGCAACAACCCCATATTGTAGATCTGATTGCCCTCCAAAAAAAATGGTTAATGAACCAATTAAATTCGGCTAATTTACCGTTGGAGAGTCGACCTCTCTTGGTACCCGTTAGCTACGAGGTATCGCCAAAATTAAAAGAGAGAATGAGCCAATTCCAACAGGCTGTTGAACAGGCGGGACTTCACACAGAATGGTCAAAAGAAGACAGATTGCTAATTCGAACCGTACCTATTAAAGTTCCCTATTTAGACATTCGTTTATTTATAGAGTCATTAATTGAGTTAGAATCTATTCAGCTTGAACAGGTGATTCAAGAAATATGTCAATGCCAGCGTTTTGATCCTAAACGTTTAAGTAGCGAAGAACGAATGGAATTGAATTTCTTTTTATTGAGTGCCCGAAATCAGGGAGCTGAGCTTGAGGGTATCTTTAAAGCTTTATCAGTAGATGATTGCAGGATGTTCGTACATGTCTAATCTAGTATTTTGTTTGATGGGACCCACGGCCTCAGGGAAGACTGCCTTAGCCTGTGAGTTAGTGAAACGCTTTCCCTTTGAAATTATTAGTGTTGATTCCGCTATGATTTACAGGGATATGAATATAGGCACTGCTAAACCTTCGAGCCAGGAACTCCAATCAGCTCCCCACCATCTGATTAATATCAAAAATCCGGTTGAGTCTTACTCAGCTGCACAGTTTTGTACGGATGCGTCTTCATGGTGCGATTCTATTATCAGTAAAGGAAAGGTGCCCTTACTGACCGGTGGGACAATGATGTACTTTAATGCCTTGCAAAAGGGATTATCTGTACTTCCAGAAGCTAATGAAAACTTGCGTAAGCAATTAGAGGATGAAGCCTCTCAGTATGGCTGGCCTAAGCTCTATCAAAAATTAACGGATATCGATCCCAATACTGCTGACCGTATTCATGCTCATGACGCACAGAGAATTCAAAGAGCTCTAGAGGTATACTATTTAACGGGGAAACCTTTATCCACGTTGCTTGCAGAAGAAAAAAAGGTCTCGAATTTTCGTTTTACAAATCTTGTTCTTTTTCCCCAAGATAGATCGTGGTTGCATGAGCGAATTGCTCAACGATTTGAGCAAATGCTGGTTGATGGACTGGTTGAGGAGGTTAATCATTTGCAGGACAAATGGAAGGTGCAAGTGA
This sequence comes from Legionella antarctica, assembly GCF_011764505.1. Taxonomy (NCBI): domain Bacteria; kingdom Pseudomonadati; phylum Pseudomonadota; class Gammaproteobacteria; order Legionellales; family Legionellaceae; genus Legionella; species Legionella antarctica. The sequence continues at coordinate 3,333,744 of NZ_AP022839.1, read as the reverse complement.
ATTTACCGGCAATGCGCTGTGTTGGATACAGGCAGGTTTTGGAGTATCTTCAAGGGGAGTATGATTACGCGGCTATGCGTGAGAAAGGAATTGCTGCAACAAGGCAATTGGCTAAGCGTCAATTAACCTGGCTCAGACATTGGGATGATGCTTTATTTTATGATCCGCAAGATCGGACTTTTAGTGAAGAGATTATAGCGAAAACCAAGGAAATATTAGATAATGGTGTTTCTTAATTCTACCCATGCCGTAAAGGAAAATCATGCTAACATCAAACAAAGAACCGGCAAGTACTAAAAAAAATTATGTTGTGCACCCAAATGAATTGCCACTGAGTTGTCCAACAGACGATATGGTACTATGGAATGCTCACCCTAAAGTGTACCTTCCTATAGAAAAAACAGGTGTAGAAGTATGTCCTTATTGCGGATCGCGATTTGTGTTGCAGAATGATTAACTCTATTTGTATCATCAGACTCTCCGCTTTAGGGGATGTTCTGATGATGGTTCCTTTAATCCGTACTCTGCAAACCTGCTTACCTGATACCAAATTGACCTGGATTATTTCAAGACCGGCATTTGATCTGGTGGAAGGAATCGATGGAGTGGAGTTTATCGTCATTGATAAGCCTAAAAGTCTAAGTGATTTATGGCGATTTAAAAAGCAAATGCGTTCTCGCTACTTTGATGTTTTACTTGCACCTCAGGCGAGTCTAAGGACCAATTTACTTTACCCCCTAATTAAAGCCAAGCGTAAAATTGGTTATGATGCGCTGCGGGCAAAAGATATACATGGATGGTTTGTGAAAGAGCGGATTGCTCCTGGATTGGATCATACGCTAGACGGTTTTTTAAAATTTGCAGAGCCCTTGGGTGTCAGGGAAAAAATAATTCGTTGGGACTTATCCATAGCTGCTGCCGATTACGAATGGGCAGAAAATCATTTACCCCAACAAGGTCCTATCCTTGTTGTTAATCCGGCAGCAAGCAAGCCAGAACGCAGCTGGCCAGTAGAGCGATATATCAGCGTGCTGCAACAAGCTCGAAAGCTATGGCAGGCTCAGATTGTTTTAACGGGAGGTCCAGGAGATTATGATAAGTTGCTGGCTGATCAAATTCTTCAGGAAATTCCGGCGATCAATCTGGTGGGTAAAACAAAACCCAAACAATTGTTAGCCGTGATTAGCAAAGCGACAGCGGTTCTTTGTCCTGATACAGGGCCTTCTCATATGTCTGCTGCAGTAAATACTCCTGTGGTAGCCCTGCATGCAGTAACTAACCCATTAGTTTCCGGTCCTTATGTTTTTCAACATTTGGTAGTGGATCGATACCCACAAGCAGTCGAACAGGTTTTAGGACTGACGATGGATCAACATGTTTGGGGCACACATGTGCATGGAGATGAAGCCATGAAATTAATATCTGTTGATGATGTAATTAAAAAGTTAGCTGAAATTTTTTAAAGGCCAGTTGAGAATACTCCGTCTGTGAGTTAAAGAGTTTTAAATGAAGGTATTGGGTTTAGTTGCTTAAAATTTTTCTTCAATTCTCCTCAAATCAAACTTAATAGGATTCAAGCAGCTAAGGCTGTAGCTTTCGAATCACTAATAATTATCTGATTTTTAATAATTTTTTTACGAAAGAAAGATATGATGCTCAAAGAAAGAATCGACACACTATAGCTGGATCTTTATATATTGATTACAAACAAATGAGATTTGAAAAATTCATTAATCCAGCAGCTAGGTTTTCTACGAATAGCTTTAGCTTGTACCCATTTATATTCTAAAGGATTAAGACCTAGGGAGGTAAGTACACGCGGGAAAGTTTATAGAGTAAAAACAAACTCCTTTAGCATTGGCAGGTGCATCATAATGAACCAGTATGGCCTTATTTGATTCTTTTTATGGTATTATCTCGACCTTGTTAATGATTTAATGAGTTACGATGCCAAAAAATTTATACTCCAAACAGGAGGTACTCGAGTGTGCAAAAAAAATATGCTCTGAAATAAACCAACAAATCCCTCTGGCATCTAACCGTTATCGTCCCTCACTAGAGGACGAGCAAAATTTCGACGAGGAATTGGAGCGTGCAGAGGTTGAATATTATTTAAATAAACATATTACTAGGTTATTTAATAACTATGCCCAACAAAACCAGCTAATTGATAAAGAGTTTTCTTCTTCTGAGCATCTTAATTTTATTGCAATGGCGATAGACTCTGTTGGTACTGTTTATGAGGAAATCAAGATTGTAAATGAAATATTGAAAAAACCAGTGCAGGTCACTCTGGATGTACTAAGAGATAACCTTAAACAGACTATAGATCAAAAAATCAAATCCCTACAAAATAAATACGGCCTTACGATTAGCAATAAGTTATTAGAAGCCAAATATCAATTCACCAAACGAATGAAGTTAGATAGTGAACTAGTTAAACACAGAAAAATTCTTAAAAATCAACTCGTTTCTATAGTAAGTTCGTATTTTCAAGATAAACAAGAAGATTTGAAAGACAACGATAAGCTCTATGAAAATTTGGTTAAACTGAATCACTTTGCTGCGGGTTACCATTGGGATCAAACAAAATGTACTTCAGGCTATTGTGGAGAACATAGTTCGTTAGCTCTACATAAAATTTTTCAATCTCCACTCGTCTTTTATGTTAACAGAATAGAGTTCATTACTTTAGATTGGTTAAATAACGAAGGGGAGGCTCTAGATAACCATGTTTTCATTGCCATCAACCGAGAACCAAATAGTGATTTAAAAGATACTAAAACCTGGGGCCAGGAAGCAGTATTGATTGATCCCTGGAATCAGTTAGTATGTTATGCAAGCAAATTCCACACGATTCCTGATGAGTATTATGATTACTCTTCTGAGGGTAAATGGGACTCAGTTATTTATACGGAAAAAGATTATGATATTTATGCTAAAATAGGTGATGATCAGAAAAATTATGCCATCACTGAAAACCGCAACATCGATAAACGCAGTGCGATTATCACGGATGAGTATCAATTAACATCCATTGATTCTGATGGATATCAGCTAACACGTAGCTTATTGCTTGAGTTAGCCCAAAAAAGTCGTCCCACCAATTTTCAGACCCCCATTGATTTCTTTATTACCACCTGCAGCAATAAGTTGATTATGCCCATATTAGGTTTAAAAACAGTAGGAATTGCTATCCATAAAGATTTTTTTAAGCTCATTGAAGAGGGTAAGGCATCCGTTGACGATTTACAAATTGGTGTTGCCAGTACACTGTATGAGATTTTGCATCATGGTCTAATTGGTCAGCAGTTCCGCTTGGATTTTAATCGCTTTTTGGAATGTGATCGTGATTTAATTGCCCATAACAACTGTGGTGATGGTTTAATTCACTATTTGCGCTTATACCATGGTTTTCTCAAATCATATCAGGAGCAAGACCATAAATTAGAAAATAACCTACTTGATTATCTTGATGTGGATAAACAACAAAAAGCCATAGAACAACGCATTAAGGCGATTACAACCATGTTAGCGTCAGATGAACATGTTTCTAAACAGTCAAAGGAAATACCTTTACCTAAAGATATTGCAAATGAACTACTGCCTCTACAATTCAAAACTTATTTTAGTCAAGATTTTAAAACTAAAAAATCGATTGTAGATCAATTAAATTATCTCACTTCATGTTTTGCTGATTTGAAAATTGAATTAATACCGCATGAATTACATCGGCATTCTCTAACACGCCGAGTTAGGGAATACTGTTCCTTACTGGAATCTATGCACATTGATTTTAACGATGAACAGCAATTTATTGCAGTGAATCGGTTAATTCAGCAAGCATATGATGCAAGAGTCCCTGGTTTTGATCAAATATATATTGCATTAACAAAACCCAAAAAAGATGAATATGGACTAGTAGATGATAACGTTCGGGCTCTAGGACCATTTTTAAAGTGTCTTGAATCACTAATAAAGATAACGAAAAGTTCTTCATATAGTATGGCATCCACCTTAGCTTCAGAATTTATAGACTTATGGGATAACGAATTTATGAAGCTATTTGACGTAAATGTTGGGCGTTCGGTAGATGAATACATACGCGATTTTTATAAAATACACAAGGTTTATCCTACGGGAAATTCCCGTTATTTTGGATCAGAAATCGGAACACATATTGCAATAGATAACTCAGTAAAAAACTCAGGCGTGCTCTTAAAGTATATGACACGATATTCTGATCAAAACATTGCGAAATTATTTTATATTTTGGGAAACCACAGCCACTCGGTCTTAAATACCCTATCTCCAGATGATTTATTTGCATTAATGCATAAATATTATGACCGCAAGGTGGATGGCTTTAAGTTTGAATATGAAACACAGATTCATACCTTTAAACATATTATTAGTCGTAAAATGTTAATCACAGATATGTTCAATTCACAGCTGGGGTTCAAAGATAAAATTGAGCTATTTGTTAAAAAAAATGCAGATTTACTGACAACACCAATAGCGTCCTCTCCTAGAGAGCCAACCTGTAACTTCAATGGTGAAGCAACCCAATTTTTATTACAACAATTCACGTCCATTATGCAAAATGGAACTGCAGATGATAAAGAAGTAGTGAAAGATTTTTTTCTATTCAAAAGCAATCCAAATAGTCTGTATTATATTCAGAGCCGCCTCGGTTCACACCCGCATCAATTGGACTATGATTCGCTATTTGTGCAGTTTATAATTGAAGGAAGATATCAAAATTCTAAAGTTTATTTCTTTTCACCTAAAGAAAAAATGGAGTTTTATCTTAGCTCGGGAATATTTCATGGTCCATGTAAGTTACCAGCGAAGCAGTATATTGATCTTTTAAATCTAAATCATGAAACCCTTACTCTCGAGAGCCTGACTAAAATTTATAATCAACTAGTTCAACATGATGTTCGAAGCTATCATCCAATTTGGGATTTATTGGAAGGACATTTAAAACTGGTAAAACCGTATACGTTATTATCAGCAGACACTCAAAAATTAGTTGCTCTTATCCAAAAAACTGCTAAAAACTCAAAACATGGCTCATCTCCTGTTAGGAATTTCGTAAAAAAGATTGAATGGAATTTACCGAGTCAAATATCACAATTATCCGTTGAGCAATTAAAAAATTTAGTCTATTTATATCGAGCATTTAATACGTGTGGTACTTATCCTTCTCTTAAAGATCAATTGCGTTATCAGCAGCTACTTTTTGAAGGCATAAAACAATCGTCCGTGCCTAAACAATTAGAATTATTCGAGCTCATTTTATTTAACCAAGATTTTTCAGAACCGATTTCCGACTTTCAATTCACTAAAACGCTTATTGATTTATTTATTGCTGCCGCAATGAAGCAGTATGATGTTGATGATGGTTCAGAAACTTATTTTCAAAATATAGAACCTCTACTTGAATGCATTGCTAAGCATGTACCAGTAAGAGACAGAGAAACGGTCTTTGCCAAATTGCTTGATCGTATTCAAGCACAAGAAAAAGTATGCCACTTTGCAGAGCCTCATGTTCACGACTTAAAAATTAAAACCTATAGAAAAAACGAACAGGTTGACATTGATAACACAAGAATAACAGGACTTTCAGCTCTTTCACTTTATTTTGGCGAAGAACAAAAAGATCAACAAGAACTTATTGAGTTTCTCTCCTCATCATTATCTGAACCATCACTGAAACAATTTACGACTTTCATAATGAATCATCCTAAGCGCGATAAGATTCTAGAGGTGATGGGTATGAATAAAGAGAGCATCATCATTAAAGAAGACGATATAAGATATTACAATACAAGTATTTATCATCACTTTTGGGATGTATCACTGGAGGAACGCGCGGTTATTTTTAATCATCTGCTTATCCCGGCGCAACATACGAGTTCTGAAAAGAAAGAAAAAGAAGCTTATAAACAGGCTCTTAAATTGGTGGGAAAACGTTTATTTCCTAATGCAGCTAAAGAAAACTCAGATGATCACTTTGCCATGGAACTACTTAATTCTTATTTGGAAACATCAAATAAATATCAACGCGGTATTTTACTTGCAGGTATATTAGTGGCGTCAAACAAACACGATAATTCAACGACGCTTACAACAGGTAAGAAAATCGCATCTTTGTGTGAGCACATGGGGCCTGCTTATGTGAAATTGGCGCAGGCTATTCATAGTTATCCAGGCACACCCTCTTCTTTACGTAGTGACCTTGCTCATGTGAAAGGTCATGCAAGCCCACTAGCGCGTTGGGAACTATGGCGATTACTTGAATTGCATGTTACTCAAAATGATAGGGCTAAAATAAAATATGTTGGCCGTTTGCTTGGTTCTGCATCATACAATCTGGCCCTTGAAGTGATATTACAAGATGATACTAAAGCCGTATTAATTTTGTTACGTGAACAAGCAGCCCTAAATGCAAATAAAGGCTTTGCTCACTTGGGAAAAACCATTAAGCATTGCAAGCATGAGAGAATGAATTCAATCCGTGAGCCTATGTTATCTATTTTATCTGAGGCGGAAAAACAATCACTTGTTGAGCTCGATCCTGTTGCAAGTCAAAAGCAATTTTTATTAGCACAGTATCTTTATATAAATGACCGGTTTAAATTCGCTAGTGATTATGATTTTGACATCAAGCCTGCTCAATATATCTGTGGAGGAGATGGTTATCGTATTATCACCAAATTAGAAGGTACAGAATTTAATGAATTACCGACTAAAGTTCAAGATGTGATATGGGTCCGCATGTCTGGAACAAAATTAAGGAAAAATAAGAGCTATTCATCCATCATTTATAGTTAAAAATTCACTCAAATTAACCTATTTAAACCTACTCAATACCGTATGAATAGTGATTGCTACTACGAATTGTCTTAGGTCATTTTACCACAACTCTATCAGAATGACTTATCCACAAGTCCACAGGTCAGGAGAGCTTCACTTTCTCGTATAGGCCTGTGGGCCTTGTGGGTAAGTCATGACGCTCTCATTTAGGGTTTATGGTCTTTTCCGGCCATAATACACCTCTGCGGGCGTTAAATAATTAAAGGACTGGTGAAGCCTTCGGTTATTATAATACTCAAAATACTCCGTTAAGGCCAGCTCAACCTCTTCAATTGTATCAAAATCATACCGGTAGATTTTTTCTTGCTTAACACTACGCCACAATCGCTCGATAAATATATTATCTAAATAACGTCCTCGCCCATCCATGCTGATAGAAATGTGGTGAGATTTTAGCGTATTTATCCAATCTTTTGAGGTAAATTGAGAACCCTGATCCGTGTTAAAGATCTCACAACGCGAATGCAGCAAAGCGTTTCTAAGCGCCTCAATACAAAATTCAGCCTCCATAGTAGGTGAAATAGCCCATCCAATCACATAACGACTATACCAGTCCATAATAGCTACTAAATACACATGCTTTCCTTTCATGCGGATGTAGGTGATATCTGCGGCCCAAACCTGATTTGGTTTGGTGATATCCACCTCTTTTAATAAATAAGGGAACACCTCATGCTCCTTATTGGGAACGCTTGTATTTGGCTTTGGGTAAACAGTCGATAACCCCATCATTTCCATCAACTTTTTTACTCGACGTTTACCAACAGGATAGCCTACTTCTTTTGACAGCCATCTTGCCCGCTTAATTTTACCTTCACATGGATACTGCAGATAGTGCTCATCAAGTAGCGCCATAAGCGCTTCATCTTCGACAGAAATGGGCTTGGCACTATAATAATAACTTGAAACAGGCAAGTCTAATAGCAAGCATTGTTCACGAATGGTGAGCTCGGCAAGAGGATCAATCATGACGCGCTTTTCATCCAGACTAAAGTTCATGCTTTTTTTTTAGCCAAGATAGCTGCGCTTGAAGTCGACCAATTTCTTGATATAATGCCTCAACAAGCTGCTCTTGGGACTTGGCTTCTTTTTCATTAGCCCCAGAGAATAAATCGTTAATGGCTTTGATGGCCGATTGCTTCCAAGTTTTTACCTGCGTTGCGTGAACACCGTATTCACTGGTAATTTGCGCTTGTGTGAGTTTCCCCTCAATCGCAGCTAGCGTTATTTTTGCCTTCTTGGCCGCCGTATAATAAGCTCGCTTTTTAGACATTTTATTCTCCTCTTTGTATTAAGAAGAATAGCTCTTAAAAAACCTTTTTTTGTGTCCAGAAAACCGCGCCTATATTAATGAGATTCGATTAAAAAAGGAAGTCGCCAAGGCAATCATGACCATAGAGTTAACTAATATATTTAGTGGATTGCCTTTTGACTCTGACAGACATGGTAATCAACTGCGAGTATACGTTGAAAACGGCAAAGTTCAACTTGGTCAATATGACTTTGGTGAAATGGCATTAGAAAAACCATCTGAACATGAAATTGCGCTATTTTGCAAAGCGTTATCTGATTTGCCTGAAGCATTTTCCAAATCTAGTTCTTTTGATGCGGCATTTGAATCAATATTAAGCAAACATATTAATTTAGAGCAGCATGAGGAAAATAAACAGTATTTGATGCGTATTCGAAAAGCAATCTTGGCATTGCACGACTTTCAGATGGAATTAACCAATAATGAATTGATTTGGATAATAAAAAACATCGCCCAATCTACGGAAATTAACAGTAAAATTCAAAAATCAATAGTAGAGGTTCTTGAGTCTTTGTTACCGTTTCAATTTGCTATTCGAATTTCTAATAATATTACGAATATTTTTACCGGGTTAATGAATGGGTTAAGTCATACTTTGTTCGGAGCATCGGATATTGATACTGAACAAGAAAATAATAAAACACAATCCATTGAATTAAATGAATCTCGTAAATAAATTCAAAAAAATATATTTTATCGAGATTGTTTAACCTTTTTGGGTCACTGCAACTTCCCATCAGTTATACCCTTAGGGGAAAAATCAAGATCATAAATCTGATCTGATTTAAACGCCTTATTATGAAAAACACGCCAGTCTATAGAACACCTTAATTGATTTACGTTCATTGAATAATAACTGTTTTTTCCATCATGGGTGCGCGGGCAAAATGTTGACCCAGCATGAAGTAACGCGCATTGTTCTCCCCTGTTTTTATTAATCAATTTTAAAGTTGCGTAATGAAGATGTCCGGTGCAAACGATATGAATCGGACTTTCTTTTAAATAAGTCAAAAATTCTGCTGTATTATTTAAGGGCTGATGCAATCCTAAAAAATATTGAAGGTTATGATGAAAAAATAAAATATTTAATTGATTTGGTGTATTCGAAAAATGATTTTTTATTTGAGCTATTGCCTCATCGCTTAAGTTGCCATCTTTAATTTTGAAGGGAGTAGCACTATTCACGCCTAGAATATTGACTTCTTCAGTACTAAAACTTGCCTCAAGCTGAGAGGAAACGTACTGAATATAGTTTTTAAATGGATGCAAGAATCGTTTAAACGGATTATATAAAGGAATATCATGATTACCAGGAACAATAAGTAGGGGCATCGTAAAATAGTTCAGGAATTTTGATAGCTGTTGGTATTCTTTGGTGCGGGCTCTCTGGGTTAAATCTCCCGAAATAATAATCAGGTCAGGTTTTGACAAGGCTATATCTTCAAGGAACGCATTAACAATCGTTGTGTCATGCGCTCCAAAATGAAGATCGGAAATATGTACGATTTGATATGGGTCCGCATGTCTGGAACAAAATTAAGGAAAAATAAGAGCTATTCATCCATCATTTATAGTTAAAAATTCACTCAAATTAACCTATTTAAACCTACTCAATACCGTATGAATAGTGATTGCTACTACGAATTGTCTTAGGTCATTTTACCACAACTCTATCAGAATGACTTATCCACAAGTCCACAGGTCAGGAGAGCTTCACTTTCTCGTATAGGCCTGTGGGCCTTGTGGGTAAGTCATGACGCTCTCATTTAGGGTTTATGGTCTTTTCCGGCCATAATACACCTCTGCGGGCGTTAAATAATTAAAGGACTGGTGAAGCCTTCGGTTATTATAATACTCAAAATACTCCGTTAAGGCCAGCTCAACCTCTTCAATTGTATCAAAATCATACCGGTAGATTTTTTCTTGCTTAACACTACGCCACAATCGCTCGATAAATATATTATCTAAATAACGTCCTCGCCCATCCATGCTGATAGAAATGTGGTGAGATTTTAGCGTATTTATCCAATCTTTTGAGGTAAATTGAGAACCCTGATCCGTGTTAAAGATCTCACAACGCGAATGCAGCAAAGCGTTTCTAAGCGCCTCAATACAAAATTCAGCCTCCATAGTAGGTGAAATAGCCCATCCAATCACATAACGACTATACCAGTCCATAATAGCTACTAAATACACATGCTTTCCTTTCATGCGGATGTAGGTGATATCTGCGGCCCAAACCTGATTTGGTTTGGTGATATCCACCTCTTTTAATAAATAAGGGAACACCTCATGCTCCTTATTGGGAACGCTTGTATTTGGCTTTGGGTAAACAGTCGATAACCCCATCATTTCCATCAACTTTTTTACTCGACGTTTACCAACAGGATAGCCTACTTCTTTTGACAGCCATCTTGCCCGCTTAATTTTACCTTCACATGGATACTGCAGATAGTGCTCATCAAGTAGCGCCATAAGCGCTTCATCTTCGACAGAAATGGGCTTGGCACTATAATAATAACTTGAAACAGGCAAGTCTAATAGCAAGCATTGTTCACGAATGGTGAGCTCGGCAAGAGGATCAATCATGACGCGCTTTTCATCCAGACTAAAGTTCATGCTTTTTTTTTAGCCAAGATAGCTGCGCTTGAAGTCGACCAATTTCTTGATATAATGCCTCAACAAGCTGCTCTTGGGACTTGGCTTCTTTTTCATTAGCCCCAGAGAATAAATCGTTAATGGCTTTGATGGCCGATTGCTTCCAAGTTTTTACCTGCGTTGCGTGAACACCGTATTCACTGGTAATTTGCGCTTGTGTGAGTTTCCCCTCAATCGCAGCTAGCGTTATTTTTGCCTTCTTGGCCGCCGTATAATAAGCTCGCTTTTTAGACATTTTATTCTCCTCTTTGTATTAAGAAGAATAGCTCTTAAAAAACCTTTTTTTGTGTCCAGAAAACCGCGCCTATATTAATTCTCATGATGGATTTTTCAAAATAGTTAAGGCAGAAGGTAAAGATTGATAATATAAAGGAGATTTTATCTGGGTGGTTTCGCCATCGAGTGAGATGGTTATTTTTTTCTCATTCTCAAAATTGATTTCAATAGGGTATTTCGATTGCTTTATTTCAAAAAGATTTTTTTTGGAAAATATGCTTTGGAATATTTTAAATATCCGTATTTTGCCGTGTTTAAAATAATAAAGACCAAGTAATGATTTATGGAAGCTTTCTCTTTTAAAGGTTGATATGGGTCCGCATGTCTGGAACAAAATTAAGGAAAAATAAGAGCTATTCATCCATCATTTATAGTTAAAAATTCACTCAAATTAACCTATTTAAACCTACTCAATACCGTATGAATAGTGATTGCTACTACGAATTGTCTTAGGTCATTTTACCACAACTCTATCAGAATGACTTATCCACAAGTCCACAGGTCAGGAGAGCTTCACTTTCTCGTATAGGCCTGTGGGCCTTGTGGGTAAGTCATGACGCTCTCATTTAGGGTTTATGGTCTTTTCCGGCCATAATACACCTCTGCGGGCGTTAAATAATTAAAGGACTGGTGAAGCCTTCGGTTATTATAATACTCAAAATACTCCGTTAAGGCCAGCTCAACCTCTTCAATTGTATCAAAATCATACCGGTAGATTTTTTCTTGCTTAACACTACGCCACAATCGCTCGATAAATATATTATCTAAATAACGTCCTCGCCCATCCATGCTGATAGAAATGTGGTGAGATTTTAGCGTATTTATCCAATCTTTTGAGGTAAATTGAGAACCCTGATCCGTGTTAAAGATCTCACAACGCGAATGCAGCAAAGCGTTTCTAAGCGCCTCAATACAAAATTCAGCCTCCATAGTAGGTGAAATAGCCCATCCAATCACATAACGACTATACCAGTCCATAATAGCTACTAAATACACATGCTTTCCTTTCATGCGGATGTAGGTGATATCTGCGGCCCAAACCTGATTTGGTTTGGTGATATCCACCTCTTTTAATAAATAAGGGAACACCTCATGCTCCTTATTGGGAACGCTTGTATTTGGCTTTGGGTAAACAGTCGATAACCCCATCATTTCCATCAACTTTTTTACTCGACGTTTACCAACAGGATAGCCTACTTCTTTTGACAGCCATCTTGCCCGCTTAATTTTACCTTCACATGGATACTGCAGATAGTGCTCATCAAGTAGCGCCATAAGCGCTTCATCTTCGACAGAAATGGGCTTGGCACTATAATAATAACTTGAAACAGGCAAGTCTAATAGCAAGCATTGTTCACGAATGGTGAGCTCGGCAAGAGGATCAATCATGACGCGCTTTTCATCCAGACTAAAGTTCATGCTTTTTTTTTAGCCAAGATAGCTGCGCTTGAAGTCGACCAATTTCTTGATATAATGCCTCAACAAGCTGCTCTTGGGACTTGGCTTCTTTTTCATTAGCCCCAGAGAATAAATCGTTAATGGCTTTGATGGCCGATTGCTTCCAAGTTTTTACCTGCGTTGCGTGAACACCGTATTCACTGGTAATTTGCGCTTGTGTGAGTTTCCCCTCAATCGCAGCTAGCGTTATTTTTGCCTTCTTGGCCGCCGTATAATAAGCTCGCTTTTTAGACATTTTATTCTCCTCTTTGTATTAAGAAGAATAGCTCTTAAAAAACCTTTTTTTGTGTCCAGAAAACCGCGCCTATATTAGGTTGCTGGAAACTCATAAGAATAAAGATTGTTGCTTACCATTAAAAATGAAGTACGCAAATTCAGATTTAAATTTTTGCTTTTTATTGTCAAATTAAAAACAGGATGTTGTTTAAAGCTTTCAATAAATCCAGGGATATAGCTTAACCATTTGTTGTAGGTTTTATTGTATTTTTCTGTTTTGACAGCAAACCTGGGATAAAAACCTATGGATGAGTTATTTATAAAAATGAAATCATTAACTTTGACTAAATCAATCTTGACTGTTTTTTTTGCACTTAAGCTGTCAACAAGTTTCTCAATAGTAAAAGGTAACTCTAATTCTTTAGCAAAATGGTTAAGGGTTCCCAGGGGAATAACACCTAAAATTATTGGAATATTGGCACAATAATGAGCAGCAGTTCGTATTGTCCCATCACCTCCACCTACCAAAATAATTTGATGCTCATGAATACATTGCTTTAGTACCGCAGGTAAATTTTTTGGTGTGGTTCTATAGGAGATATGAGGAATGTTGGCATTTTTTAAACCATCTAAGTAATATTTGGCCTTACCGGCATTTTTTGCTTTTTTATTAATAATCACCCCAATAGCATCCATTTCTTCTCTTCTCCTCAGGCTCCTTTTAACTTATTTGCAGCGATTCGTCTGATTATAACTATTTTGAAAATAACAGAGATAATTAAACAGTATAGTCCATTAATAATGAATTTTCTTTTTGGATTGGCTTTTTGTATCAATTTCTGGCTAGCATTCAATTTGATCTAATAATTCAATCTGTTCATTAAGATTTACTATCTGATTTTGCCAATATACAGGTGTATTAAACCAAGGAAAACTCAATGGGAATGCTGGATCAGTCCAGCGTTTTGCAAGCCATCCTGAATAATGGAGCATACGAAGTGTTCGTAATACTTCAATTAAATGGCGCTCGCGCGGGTTAAAATCATGAAACTCACAATATCCCTGTAGAATCTTGGTCAGTTGAGTATCCATTTGTTTGGGCTCACCGGAAAGTAACATCCAAATATCCTGTATCGCCGGCCCCATGAGGCAATCGTCCAAGTCTACAATGTGGGGACCTGATTCGCTCCATAACACATTTCCGGCATGACAATCACCGTGCAAGCGTATTTGATTAACGTGACCTATACCTTGTATTATCTGTTTGATTTTTTGTAAGGCTGTTTCGACTGTTTTGCAAAAGTTTGGTCTTAAATAATCCGGAATAAAGCCGTGTTCAATCAGAAATTCATAGGGTTCATGGCCGTAACTTTGGGTATTTAATTGGAGTCGATTTTCAAATGATTGGCATGCACTTACTCCGTGTAATCGCCCAATAAAACGCCCCATCCATTCCAAATGCTTGCTATTATCTAATTCCAGGGGGCGGCCGCCTCGTCTATGAAAGAGGGCAAATCTGAAGTCCCGATGATGGTGTAAGGTTTTATCATTTATAACCAGTGGCGCAATAACAGGTAGTTCATGTTGTACCAGTTCAAGAGAGAATTGGTGTTCTTCCAGAATGGCTTTTGAACTCCAGCGATGAGGTCTATAAAATTTTGCGATGAGAGGTTCAGCTTTTTCAACCCCTATCTGATAAACGCGGTTTTCATAACTATTGAGTGCAAGCAGGCTGCCTGTGCAAAGAAAACCTGTACTTTCAACTGCATCCAAAATGACATTTGGATCGAGTTGAGCATAGGGTGTTTGACTCTCGTGATTCAAGTGAATCCTTAGATAATAAGTATGGGTTGTATTATACAGGTTGTTTACAACAAGCGTAGGTTAAGAGCTAAGAAGATGAAACTCTCGTTATACCTGATAAATTATATTTTTTGATTTTTTAAGAAGCTGTAGAATAGATAGAATGTTCTATATGAGAATACTCTTGAATGAAATCAAATCAGCTATTAAAAATTATTTTAGCCAGCGCATCACCAAGACGCCTGCAAATATTACAAGAGCACGGATTAACTGCCTCGATCATACCTGCTCATATTGAAGAGAGTTTGCAAAATGGAGAAGAAGCTAAAACCTATGTAACTCGACTTGCCAGAGAAAAAACTCAGGCCATCATACCACTGGTTGGATCAGAAAACGTCGATCTCATAATTGCCGCTGATACAACGGTGGTTTATAAAAATCATATTTTAGAAAAACCTCATGACTTTGAGGATGCACATAGAATGCTGCGGATGCTGAGCGGCAACGTTCACAAAGTGTACACAGGTTATGCTTTAATTTTCCTACCAGAACAACGATGGTATATTAATATAGGCGCGGTTTTCTGGACACAAAAAAAGGTTTTTTAAGAGCTATTCTTCTTAATACAAAGAGGAGAATAAAATGTCTAAAAAGCGAGCTTATTATACGGCGGCCAAGAAGGCAAAAATAACGCTAGCTGCGATTGAGGGGAAACTCACACAAGCGCAAATTACCAGTGAATACGGTGTTCACGCAACGCAGGTAAAAACTTGGAAGCAATCGGCCATCAAAGCCATTAACGATTTATTCTCTGGGGCTAATGAAAAAGAAGCCAAGTCCCAAGAGCAGCTTGTTGAGGCATTATATCAAGAAATTGGTCGACTTCAAGCGCAGCTATCTTGGCTAAAAAAAAAGCATGAACTTTAGTCTGGATGAAAAGCGCGTCATGATTGATCCTCTTGCCGAGCTCACCATTCGTGAACAATGCTTGCTATTAGACTTGCCTGTTTCAAGTTATTATTATAGTGCCAAGCCCATTTCTGTCGAAGATGAAGCGCTTATGGCGCTACTTGATGAGCACTATCTGCAGTATCCATGTGAAGGTAAAATTAAGCGGGCAAGATGGCTGTCAAAAGAAGTAGGCTATCCTGTTGGTAAACGTCGAGTAAAAAAGTTGATGGAAATGATGGGGTTATCGACTGTTTACCCAAAGCCAAATACAAGCGTTCCCAATAAGGAGCATGAGGTGTTCCCTTATTTATTAAAAGAGGTGGATATCACCAAACCAAATCAGGTTTGGGCCGCAGATATCACCTACATCCGCATGAAAGGAAAGCATGTGTATTTAGTAGCTATTATGGACTGGTATAGTCGTTATGTGATTGGATGGGCTATTTCACCTACTATGGAGGCTGAATTTTGTATTGAGGCGCTTAGAAACGCTTTGCTGCATTCGCGTTGTGAGATCTTTAACACGGATCAGGGTTCTCAATTTACCTCAAAAGATTGGATAAATACGCTAAAATCTCACCACATTTCTATCAGCATGGATGGGCGAGGACGTTATTTAGATAATATATTTATCGAGCGATTGTGGCGTAGTGTTAAGCAAGAAAAAATCTACCGGTATGATTTTGATACAATTGAAGAGGTTGAGCTGGCCTTAACGGAGTATTTTGAGTATTATAATAACCGAAGGCTTCACCAGTCCTTTAATTATTTAACGCCCGCAGAGGTGTATTATGGCCGGAAAAGACCATAAACCCTAAATGAGAGCGTCATGACTTACCCACAAGGCCCACAGGCCTATACGAGAAAGTGAAGCTCTCCTGACCTGTGGACTTGTGGATAAGTCATTCTGATAGAGTTGTGGTAAAATGACCTAAGACAATTCGTAGTAGCAATCACTATTCATACGGTATTGAGTAGGTTTAAATAGGTTAATTTGAGTGAATTTTTAACTATAAATGATGGATGAATAGCTCTTATTTTTCCTTAATTTTGTTCCAGACATGCGGACCCATATCATATTGATTATGTAACAACCAATATTACTTTTCACCAACTTACAGAAGAGCAAATACAAAACTATATTGATACAGGAGACCCTTTCGATAAAGCAGGAGGATATGGTATCCAGAACGTGGGGCATACGTTTGTTAAAAAAATAAAAGGCTCCTATTACAATGTTATGGGCTTGCCCATTGAGGAAATTATAAAAATAATTTCGATTGAGTGCAGCCAGGTACCTACTAAAAAAGAGATTAATAATACCCGGCCAGTATAACTGCCTGTGCTTCTTCAGGTATTTTATTGTCCTCTACAGTTTCAGTAGATTTTCTGCTTGGTGAGGTCAGCCTGGAATTGGATGTAAGATCGTGACGTTCTTCTTCAGACAGGGAAGAAGAGGACAGATGCCCGCTTTTTAAAGGGGCAGGAGAGACTAGAGCTGCACTATCATCTTCTATGTAGGCGTTCACCCATTTATCGGCAATTAAATAAGTAGTGGTTAAGAATGTAAATACCCCAAATAAAGTGCCCGCTCCCAATATACAAACGCTACTTATTGCAGCAGCAGCACCAGCTGTAAAGACAATGGCGGGAAGTGCTAATCCTCCTGTAGCTACGGTTGAAATTAATAAACCAAAAATTAACAGAGTGCTGGCACCAACCAGTAAACTTATGGATAAATCAGAAGCCAAAAGCTGCTTTAACCATGAAGTCTTTTTTTCTAAAGCAGTATCAATCGACAGCTGTACTCGATAAGAATTAAATAATACGAATAGTGTGGTTGAGGCCATTATAAATAAAGGTATGATTGGAGAGACTGCAATGCCGGCAATAGAAAAAGTAATAATGAAGGCTAAAAAAGCGACTCCTCCATAAGTTAATAGTCCCTGGTTTTGGAGAACGTTTTTCTTCAAAAAATTATTGAGTTTATTATGTTCAAACAGATAGTCCAAAGAACCATTTAAGCTGATGTCAGTGAAAAAAGCAGCTTTATTATCCGACATTATGGCGCAGCTTATACCGCCTTTTTCAGTGACCATTCTGGCACAGGGTGCATCATTTAAGCCGTCACCAACGAACCAAATTCCTTTAGGGTTTACATGCTCAGATCGCATTAAATTACTCAGAAAATTTTCTTTATCCTGAGGTGTCTGTTCTGCATATATATTATCCAAATCAAAAATATCACCATTTTGCTGATTAAAACTTATTGCAGACAATTGGCTGTCTCCAGTCAGCATAATTATTTTTTTTCCTTCTTTTTTTAAACGATTGAGTGCGCCCAATATATTTTGTCTCACTTCATGTTTGATATAAATTACACCTTGATAAACCTTGTCCTCAGCCACATATACAGGTGAAAATCCCTGTTCTATTTTTTGGAGGTCAAGCTTGGGCAGTTCTATTCCAGAGCATCGTAAATAATTTGCATTCCCCATATGAATCTGTTTGCCCTGAACTACCGCAGATAAACCTTGATGCCTTAAATCCGTGTATGCCTCTTTTATATCTTTAATAAGGCTTTGATGGGTACTTTTAGTCTCGTAATAATGAGTAATAGCTTTAGCAAGCGGATGCTCTGCTCCATAGTGTTTCTCTAATAGATAAACTCTTTCCCATAATGAGGAGGAAATCCCTTCAGATGATTCTACTTCACTGTTACCCGTAGTCAGAGTTCCGGTTTTATCAAATACAATAGTATGAATATCATTAGAATGAGCACACAAATTTTCATCGCGGATAAGAATACCTTTATGATTACGTTGGTAGCTGTTAAGTAAGTTCGGCAGCTGATGAGCTATGGCCATAGTGCAAGGACAGACTGCAAATAAAATACCGGTGACGTTTTGCAATAATAAAGGAATAGTCAGTATTCCTAAAGCAAATGGGGTTACAATTGCTGCTATAATTCCCAAAGCAATCAAGGTCGTATAAAAATAAGTAAATCTTCGGTTTGATTCTGCTGCAATGCTTTCTCTTGCTCTGTTTGAGCGAAATAATAATTTATTCACGGTACTGTTATAGGAGTCCCTGGTGGCATAAACAGATACAGATTGACCAAGATTGATCGCGCCAGCGGGAATAGAACTCATGCAACGTTTACTTTGTTGCGGTTCACCAGTTAAAAGTGAAGGATCTACAATAGTGTTTCCCTGAATAAGAATACAATCAACAGGGAAACATTCACCGCGATTAACCTTAATTATCATTCCAGCTTTGAGAGAACGTTTTTTTTTCATCTGTAAGTTCTCACTATCCAGTTGCATTTGTATAGATGGAAGAATCTTACTTGGGTTTTTTAAATATTTATCCGCAGTTATTTCTTGGGATAACAGGTTTTGAAGTGCTTCTGATATTTGGTAACAGGGATATTCGTCAGACATTTGCGGGAATAAGGTCTTCATTCCCTGTAAATGCATCTTTTTCGACTTATTTAATACCTGACGTTTAATCTCATCCATGCCATTAATAACAGTGATAAGCATGATTGGCATGATAAAACTCATGAAAACCATTGAAAAGTTGCTTGCAAGGGGCATGGTAACCGCATGAAAAAGAGTGTGCGCTAAAGAGAGCATCCAGCCTAAGCTGACTGTGGTTGTCATGTTAGCAAGACTATTATTATTGAAAAGATTTTGAAAAAAACCAGTAAGATACTCTCTGGCGGTGAATGCAGTGGTTAAAAAGGAAAGAGAGGTTAATCCAATAGTCAGGAGCAATGAAGGGGGGAACAAGATGGTTAAACCAATGATAGCACCCATCGCCAAAAGATTGGCGAGAATATTTATCCAATTGACGTTTAGGGAGTCCTTGGGTGCAGTATCCGGATGGTTATCGATGAGGTCAAAAACAGAGCTTAAACTTTCTCTAAATCGGGCAATAAGTTGAGACTGATTGGTATCATCGTGATTAAACTCGTCATTAGTTTCAATTGTTATAAATAAGCGGTGAATACCAAAGGCTTGAGGTTCTGCATCTATAATTAGTTGCGCATTTTTCGGTAGGACATTTTCATCTTTACATTCATCCAAACAATTATTGAGTAAATTTTGAATCGTATTCCCGCAGCCTGTATGGCACATAATCCCTGAGACTAAGAAGGAGTCTTGAAAAATTATTTGTTTTGACATCATGTTCAATTCCTGATGGAGCTTATTTTGAAATAAATTATTGCTGAATATTAGGTTAGCACGCACTAAATTGCCACACAAAGATTAAATTACTTAACTTTCACGTTCAATGATAGCTGTAGAAATTAAGGCGGATGTATTCTTAATATGAACCTCACTTCCAGTAATGACACTATGATTAAAAGTAATTGGAATCACAAGAGCCAATGTAATAAACTGAACGTGTTTTCGACCTTGCTATTTCAAGTATCAGCGGAAGATTTCCTGGATGTGTTTGTCAGTATCCGTCTCAGGGAGCACGCCCTGACGCAGATTTGCTGTATAAGGACTTTGGAAAATAATAGTGCCGGGATTGTCCCCGAGACCTGTCACGACACGTCCAGTTTTCAAAGATGAAATGCCCAACAGTCCTAGTTAGGAGATTATTGAATTTTGAATTCTTTATCAATAAGAAAAGAGCTTTTTTTAACTACAGCCCTCGCTGTTTTTTGCGCCTATGATTTAATCACAACCATAATTTCAATTTGGGATTTTACTACGGATGATGCGTACATTAGCTGGGTTTATGCCCGCCAACTAGCCACAGGAAAGGGATTACTCTGGCATCCCGATCTTCCCCGAGTTGAAGGATACTCCAATTTTTTATGGATTATCATTGCGGCTTTCCTAATCAAATTTAAATTCTCTCTAGTTACCACCATAAAATTAATTTCCTGTTTTAGTTTAGGAGCCGGATTATTTTTCTTATACCGTTTGGGTCGACTTTTTTTTAGTCCACTTTTATCTATGCTTCCCATTTTTATATTTAGCCATTTCCTTGGCGTTGCATGGTGGACAGTGAGTGGAATGGAAAGTATGTTTTACTGTGCTTTATCTCTATTATTGATTTGGCAGTGTGCGGTAGCTTTAGGTTTTCGCGCGGTTAAAGAGACAACACAGGATTTTGAGGTTTCCACGAGCTCAACAGGTGCATGGGTAATAACTAATGGTGCTCTTTTGTTATTATGTTTGACTCGATTTGAGGGTGTAATTTGGTTGGTTCCGATATTATTATTTACTTGGTGCCATTTAAATCGCGTTGGGATAGGAGCAATTTTTACAACGTCCAAAACGATGTATGTTTGGGGACTGATTTTTATTGTTTGTTTTCTGGTGTCTTATCTGGTCTATTTTACGTGGCGACTACACTATTTTGGTCAATGGATTCCTAATAGTTACCGGTGTAAGGCTTTAGAACCAGGGCAGATTTTCAGTTTAGATCTTGATTATTTACTGGTTATCTTTCCTTTGCTTCTTGCTTCTCTTCCCTATTTTTTATCCTCCAAGGATTGCAGGCATTGGTTGTTGTGGCTGCCATCAGCTCTTTATACACTTTTGCTTTGGAAAGCAAATCCAGTTATTGCTCATTTACTTCGCCTGTTTTTGGGGCCTTTTGCTCTTTTTTCTTTACTACCCGTTTTGGGAATTATCCATTTTTTAAAGTATTTTAAGCAGCACTACCTAGATCCCAAAATAGTTGCTGCTGGTATCATTATCATTGTAACGATTTGGTTTATTCCAGGTAATGAGCCGCAATATCTACAAGCACTCCTGAAACAATATCAAGAAAGAACTCAAATTCGTTTAGCGGTTGCTAAAATTCTTAATACTCAAGCGACAAAAGGAGCTACCGTTCTTTTTGGTGATTGTGGCATTGTTCCCTTTAAGGGTCGCACTGATATTCGTTTTATTGACTCAGATTGTATTAATAATTTTGAATTAACCCACGCCCCGTATAATCAAAATTTAAATCAGTATGCAGAATATCTTGCTGATTATATTAAACCTGATTGGGTTATCACTACCTATCTGCCCCTTCAAGGGCAAGGTAATTATCTTTTTGAACTATTAAAAAAGAAACATTTTTTTGAGAACTACAAATTAGTTGCTACCTTGGAGTCCGGCTGGATATATAAGCAACTTCCTAAAGAACCTGCAAGAAAGATTGATTACATTTATAAGGTCTATAAGCGCCAAAGTGGCAAAAGCGGTATGTAGTTTGATGAATGAACGCAGAAAGGATCTGCTAGAGATGCTCCCAGAGCGTCGGTCTGGTCTGGGAGCATAAAATAGATTACTGGCCACCACCTGTACTGTCAGTGCTGCTGCCACTATTTCCAAAATCTGCGCTGGGTTGACTTGATCTTGTGTTTTGAATGAGCATAATAGAATTGGTCAACAGAATACGTTCTTGTAGTTGACGGTCCAGATACATCTGATAATTAATTTCCGCTAATAAGGTAGCAATTTCTTTCTGCACCGTAGCGGAAGATGCATTGTTTATTTGATTAATCCATTGCTTATTTGTGCTTAGATCTGAATTAAATAATCTCCAGCTTGCCATCCTAAATTCACTCAACGCTTCGCTGGAAAGAATCGGACTGTTATCAGAACTTGTTCCCAGCTTTTGAGGCAATCTTTTGGACAGGATGTAGTACAGGTTGCCCATGCCGACGGAGCTTTGAGCTGCAAAAATCCGTAAGTTGGCAAAGTAGGTAGCTAAAGTAGCTTGGGCTTGTTTTTGTTGCACCTGGGTTATGCTTGTCTTCCCTGTTGGGTAGGCCGTATTGTACAAAGTGGTATATGATTGCAGTGAAGGTAAGGTGCCTGGAGCTACTTGTCCTGAAGCGTAACGAATAAAATTAGCCGCTACTTCGATTTGAGTTTGTGCTTCTAATCCGGGGTTTTTATTTCCGGAGGGCGTGGGACTTCCAGTACCTTGGCCTGGGCTATCAGTGGAATATAACAAGGGCGCTATTAAGGAATTACTATTAAGTTGACCGAGGAGCTGCTGATTTTCCTGGAAACTAAAAAATTGAACTTTGCCTGGATTTGGAATATCACCTACCACGTTGGCCATTACCAGATTTTGATACAAATAATTACAGCTCTGGTTCCAGGCGCTTTGGTCAAATTGCATGCAATAGGTGTAGTCAGGGGTCGTTAAAATATTTAATACCGCTTGGCTTACCGGGTCTTGTTGATAGGTTTGTTGATCAATTAAATTCGACACCGTCAATGCTCCCTGTCCTTGAGAGGGGCTGGAGTAATTCTGATAGCTAAAGGTGAGATTAGCTCGAGAATTAATTATGTTGGCTCCTGCAGATGATGTAGGTAAAAATTGAGATAACGCCTGAGAATAGGTGTTAACCGGTATCGCTCCAAAAAAAGTAGTAAATACATAACCCTGGACTAGTTGAGTAGCAACTTCATTAAGTAATTTTTGGCTAATAGTTGAATTATTTGCAGTAGGGGACTGCGTTAAGTCATAACCTAAGTACCCCCCTAAATATTGTAAATACTGCTGTAGGGTTTGAGTGTTATTATTTGGTTGTTGGCCCGTCTGAAACCCAACGCCAACAGTACCATTATCTGCCACAGCGGGTAATGCGGTGAGGCAAAACAGATTAATAAAAAAAAGCCTGGATACTAATTTCATTACTCATCCCCTTCAAGTGCACGTAAAACGAGTTTTAAGCGATACTGGCAAAAAACGCGAGATAATAAACGTAATCGTTCAAATACTATATTTCGTTTGAGAAAAAATCCTGCAGGATCATGGCTGCCTAAACTCGTTTCCTCTGCATGGATTAAAACACGAGAAGCACTGCCTGGATGAACGGTATCTATGGCTTGCAGTAAACGTAAACCTCTTCCTGACTTAATATTTCCAACGATCCGAATAAACTTTTCTTCTTCAGCTAATAACCCCATGTCAATTTTTTCGATGTCGTCAAGTTCTTTACCTAATTGAGTCATGGCTTCTTCAAACTCAGGGTTTCCATCCAGAGTCCAGTCTTCTACATTTTCCATAAACGTGATAACCCGGTAAATCATCGGGTCTATGTACTCAAACCAGTATTTGGCGGAGGCTTCATGGCTTAAATCAGGCATTATTTACTCTTTTTTTACTGTCATGGATTGATGGACGAAACTACTACATACTACTATAGTATATTATGAAGGGTAAAAGTCCATTACTAAAAAAGTAAAAAATATGAAAAAGAAATCAGGCTCCAGAATTGTAAGAGTTTTTTCACGGATAATAAATATCCGCACATGGTTTGATTGGGACCGAACTAAAGCATTTACTATTGCTTTGAAAAACAGCATCAAGAGTTTTTTTGTTCCGGATCAAATTACCACTGTCGAATCGTTTGAATCAGCACAATCCAAGATGCATTTAAGTGATGCCGATTTGTTGTTAAAACAAAAGGCTTTATTTCGCTTAAGCATGGTGATGCTTACAGCGGCGGTACTCATCCTGGGGTATTCCGGATATCACCTTTTTTATGGCTCATATAAAGCATTTTTCATCAGCCTGTCAGTTACATCTATCGCTTTGGTTTTGGCTTTCCGTTATCATTTTTGGTATTTCCAGATTAAAAATCGTAAATTGGGTTGTACCTTCAAAGAATGGTATCGACAAGGCTTATTGGGGGAGAAAGAATGAATAAAGTGGTTGTAGCCGTACTTCTCTCTTTTTTTCCAGCGTTAGTTTTAGCGGACAGCACCTTAAGTTTTGCCCCTCCTGCCAGTGACTACTCGATAGTATTTCTGGGTAATTTATTCGGTATAGTGGATGGCGTGTTGCATGGAACTGGCAGCCAGATTATGGGTACCATGTTTGCTGTGTTTAACTCAGCAGTTTTAGCAGTTGGCGGAGTCATCATCATGTATACACTGATGGTGTCCACAATGAATACCGCTCATGAAGGACAAATGCTCGGTCAAAAATGGTCCTCTATCTGGATTCCTGTTCGGTCAACACTGGGCTTGGCCCTGTTAATACCAAAAGCATCAGGTTATTGTCTGATGCAAATTTTTGTTATGTGGATAGTAGTGCAGGGAATTGGGGCTGCAGATAAAGTGTGGGAAGCTGCCTTAGGTTACTTGAATCGAGGTGGGGTAATTATCCAGGCCCAACAATCAAATCCAACGAGAGGTCTTATCAATCCTCAATCGTCCGGAGTGCCTGGAGGAGCCATGTCCATTCTTGCTGGCCAGGTCTGTATGTTAGGTTTGCAAAAACAGCTAGAAGCTCAAAGACAAACTTATCTTGAAATGAGTCAAAACAGTACCAGTACCTCAGCACCATGTAATTCTGATGCATTAAAAGATTTTTGCAATGCGGCTATTCCTGATTTCATCACTACAGTAAATGTGGTCGCAGTTCAGAATGATAAAATGAATAGCAACAAAAATATTATTCCGAAAGATTATGAAGCGCCAATGCCTAATTTTACAAAGTCATCTACCTTTAATTTTTTAAACGGTATTTGCGGGACTATTAAGTGGAAATCCATAGCGGGCCTGGGCACCTCAGGTACTATGGGGGTTACTGATTCTCAGTTCAAAACAGCGCAAATGTCCCGAGCTATAGCTATCCAGCAAATGTATGTTGATCTTACCGCGGTCGCTCAGGTAATGGTTAATAATAATCCGGCTATAACTCCTTCGACCGGTAGTAACAGTCCGGGATCTGATGCCAGTAAGAACTATTATTCATTGATTGCCAGAGAACAATTTGGTGTACCTCTTACCGCTTCAGGCACGGTTTGTGGTACGTACACTGACAAGTGTGTTATCTGGGGACCCATTGCTTCAGGCAGCGGAGTATTGTTTAACGGAACAGAGTTTCAGGGGGCAATCAGCGATTATAACGGGATTATGACTCCTACCTTGAATTTGATGAGCATTGCAAATGATTTTCAAAATAAGAATAACACCCGCGCTTTTATCAATGAGGCTACCAATAAGGGATGGATCATGGCAGGGTCTTATTTTTTTGACCTGGTTGCTTTAAATGGAAATGCGGCTGATACGACAGCTGCAACAGATACAGGTACAGGTTTGGACTCCAGTACTTTTGGTTTTAACGGGATTGCTTCAGGCACGTGCAATGCTGATTCTTACGCGTTATTGTGCACCTGGTTTGGAAATAGTGCCGCTCTCCTTGTTCAGGTACAGGCACTAATAGACGGTACATACGTTTCAGCAGGAGCAGGAGGGGTGCCTATTCCAGGAACAGCTGCAAAAAAGCCTAAATTAGACAGTAGTTCAATTGCAGCAAGCACAGTCGACAAGACGCTTACTTCTTCATCGGTGTATGGCTTTGTAAATAACTCCATGATGATGCAGGTGCAAGGTCAACCCGGATTGGAACCGTTACAATTTGCTAATATGATTCATTTCAGTGTGGAACCTCAAACTTATTATTTGCAACAACAGAATTTTGACTGTGGAAAAGTGAAAATTGCATTTTTCTCATTTTGCCTGGGACGAATGATGGGTAACTTGTTTTACAACGCCATATTTCGATATATATACAATGCCTTCCTTGCTATGTTTTCCCAAATTATCAATCAGGTCATTATGGCTTTCTTAATGATTCCGCTACAAGGGATGGCAACTATTTTCCAAAAGGGACTCGAAACGGTATCGGCACCGGGAGTTAATCCAGTTGTAGCCCTGGCTAATATGGGCGTTATGTACATTAACTTTTCTGCTAATTTATGGATGATGTTATTGAATCTGGCTGTTACCAGCGCAATTATACCCATTTTTGGATTGTTTATTTTTGCCCTAATTGCTCTTGCCATGCCGCTATTATTGGCCTGGATTGGGATTATGGTCACTGTCGGGTTCACAACAGCGTATTACATTCCTATTTTACCTTATATGATTTTTACCTTTGGTACTTTGGCCTGGATGATTTCAGTCATAGAAGCGATGGTCGCCGCCCCTATTGTAGCTTTGGGGGTTACTCATCCTGAAGGGCATGATGCCTTTGGTAAAGGTGAGGCGGCGATTATGATCTTAATGAATATCTTTTTAAGACCTGCTTTGATGATTATTGGGTATATTTCAGCAATAGCTCTTTGTTATGTTGGGGTATGGCTTCTTAATGCCGGGTTTGATCATGCTATTGGTTACATGCAAAGCAGTCCTTCTCAAGATCCTAATGCCTGTAAAAATTCTGCATGGGGCATGTGTAAGGAGTCCTGGACGGGTACCTATGGCTCGATGGAGAAGGTCAATCCCGAGAACTCACTCGAGTCTCAAGGTTCCGGGGTCAACTCTGCTTTTAAAGGTACCCAATATACAGATTGGGCAGGTATTTATGCGTACTTTTTCTCTATATTAATTTATACAACCATGTATTTAGTCATTGTGCAGAAATCATTTACTTTGATCTCCCTATTGCCTGATAAAGTGTTACGTTGGATAGGTGGCAACCCGGAAAGTACAGGCCAGGAGGCTGCTCAATGGGGTGAGGAAGTGAAAACAAAATCTGGAGAGGCTGGTAAAGCAACTCAAGATGCTCAAGGGCAAATGGGTAATAAGCTCGGTGGTTATGGTCAGAAAGCGCTTGGCAAGATTTCTAAACCTGGTGGTTCTGGTAAGGCTAAAATGTCAGGTGAAAGTACCCAATCCAAACCTTCTGGAGAAGGTTAAGGATACTAAAGAACAAAATTGGGGAGCCAGGCAACACAACAGGATGCTTAGGAGTAAAAAGATAAAAAGAGTTGGCAGTCAGGTTAGATTTTATTTATCCATTAGCATGCTCCCAACTCTTATAGAGGAAGCAAAATGATAGTTACTGAAGAAATAGATTATAGCGATAAAGAAGCTATATGTCGGGGCTTTATCGCATATGATAACAGTTGTTCAAAAAAACTCCCTGGGGTCATGGTGGCTCATGACTGGGGTGGACGCGGTGAGGCGGTCTGTGACAAGGCAATACAGCTTGCTACTATGGGGTATGTTGGTTTTGCTATTGATATGTATGGTAATGCCCAGCTTGGGTATGATAAATCGGAAAGAAGAGCCTTGATGACTCCGCTGGTGCAAAATAGGCAAAAATTAACGGATCGTATTCGTGCAGCTTTTAACTTTCTTACCCAACTACCTCAAATTGATAAAGATAAAATTGCTGCCATAGGTTATTGTTTTGGGGGATTATGCGTGCTGGACCTGGCTCGCTCTGGTGCAGATGTTAAAGGGGTTGTTAGTTTTCATGGTTTACTTTCAGCGCCTGAAGGAACGGTTCTAGCCCACTTAAAAACCAGGATACTGATATTACATGGTTACGATGACCCTTTGGTGCCACCTGAGCAGGTAGAACAATTTGCTGTCGAAATGAATCAAAGAAAAGTCGATTGGCAGGTTCATATGTATGGTCTTGTTCAACATTCTTTTACCAATCCACAAGCAAATGATGATGAGATGGGTTTGCATTATAATAAGCTTGCCGATCAACGATCTTGGGAAAGTACGGACTCCTTTTTACGAGAAGTTTTTTAAAGACTAAGTAACGCTACTGCATTCGCCCGGGTTAAATCATCCTGTCGTTGCTCGGATAATTCCAATTCATCAAAAATATGTTTTGAGAAAGTAAGCCAATCTGGCACATCCATTTGGTCCATCTGACCCAGATCAGAGCTGTATATAACTCGGGGTATGGACGTTAAAACTGCTGCGAAATCCTCTTTATCTTGATGATTTAATAAATAGGTTAATGCAGTTTGCTCAACCCAAATAAAGTCATTTTGGGTCAGTATACTTAACGCTTGCGCATTCAATCCAGTTAGTGGATTCGCCGGCTGATTTAATAATAATGCAGGAACATGATACTGAATGCAGGCATCAATTAAACTGTACACTTCTTCACGTGAAGCATGCCCGGTTGACAAGACAATAGGGTAATCATTTGCCATTTTTAAAATATCGATTACTTCTTTACGTAATTGTTGCTTCGTATTAAAAATTGTTTCACTTTTAAGGCTGTGTTTGCTTAAATAATCATGAGCTATTGTTCTTGATAATTTAGATTGAATCACTCGTCCTGTAATTGTGGGAAAATGCACAATCATTTTTGCTGCAATTGATGGTTGAAATTCACTTAGTGCATGCTGTATGACTCGATAATTTATTCCTCCAGCCAGGTGATTTAAAACCAGGGAAGATAGTATAGGTAAGCCCATGTTTTGAGCAAGAGTAGCCTGCACACTGGTTGCTCCTAAATGACTTTTTAAAACAGCCGCCCCATTTAGCGTCCCATAAAGTTGTCCTGCTTTAATGGCATCCCATCGACGCTCATAAAGATCTGGACCTGCATGGTAATGAATATCAATAAATTGATACGCTGTAAGTGGACGCAATTTAACCTCTATTTTTTTTCATCATCAAGCCAGGGTTGATCGTAGCGATAATCTTTCCGTGCCTGCTCCAGGCTAGAACCTGATCTGATTGCCGCTTTGATATTATTTTCGGTCAATTTAATAGTGTTTGCTTTGTTCATGATATCGATCACTGAATTTAAGGGGATTACTAAAACCCCATTATCATCAGCAAAAATAATATCCCCTGGATTTATGGTCACCTCATTAATGACCAGAGGGCATTGTTCGTTGTTTTTATGAATCCTATTTTTACCCGAGCGCATATGTACTGCTGTACTATATACAGGATAGTTTGCTTTGCGAATCGCTTCAACATCTCGAACAGCTCCATGAACTACAGTGCCAGCAATATCTTTTTGTATCGCTATCTGAGTAAGAATATCTCCCCAGACAGTGCAATCGCTACGGCCGTTATTGTCAATAACAATCACTGATTTGGCGGGGATGGAGTCAATGTAATTAGCGGCATTTTTAAACGCTGATGCTTTTTTTTGATTCGATTTATATTGCACGGTATAAGCAGGGCCAATCAATTTCATTCCTGGTGATAATGGCTTGATATTTAACAGGGCGCCTTCTATGCCGCATGAATCGAGTGCATCAGATAGCTCTGCGCTGCTGAATGAATATAGTTTTTGCAAATGTTCGTTCATATTGAGGCCATTATTCAAGATATTTTGTTTAAGTTCATTATTTTTGATGGAAAATGAATCCATGTTGAGATCGTAATTGCAATTCAGACACTGATCAATAATTGCATTAGCCATATCAACAGTTGTGGCATTTCCGCCGAGATCATAAGTTACAACGCGATTCTTGTTCACCACAGCGATCACTGCGTTAATAATTTTTTTTGCCTGGCTTTGATAACCAAAATGATCCAAGAGCATGCTAATTGATAAAAACATGGCGCTAGGATTGGCGCTATTATTTCTCATGCGTGGTCCACTGCCGTGTATGGGTTCGAAATAACTGCCCTTTTGGCCAATATTGGCACTCGGTGCAAAGCCTAAGCCGCCCATAATCCCCGCTCCAACATCAGATAAAATATCACCGAACATATTTTCAGTCACGATAACGCCAAATTCTTCAGGGCGTCTTATCATCCATAAAGCCACTGCATCGACGTTTAAAATATCTGCATCAATATAAGGGTAGAGACTGGCTACCTTTTCAAAAATTTCTCTGGCAAATTCACTGCTTTGACGCAGGACATTCGGTTTATCTGCAAAAGTTACTCGTTTTAGCCCATTAGAATTGGCATATTGAAATGCAAAGTTGAAGAGACGTAATAATCCTGCTTTGGATTGCAGGCGTAATGCACAACTGATTTCATTAACTGGAGTGGACTGCCAATGTTGGTCGTTACTAAGTAAATTATGTATGGACTCAGGAATGGGGTAAAAATCAAATCCTGAATACAGACCCTCTGTATTTTCACGAATGATACAAAAATTGAATTTCTTTTCCGCATGATTATTGATAGAAAAACAGGGGCGAACATTGGCAAACAAGTCTAATTTCTGCCGTAACTGGATAATCGGGGAGATATAATGAAGATTATTTTTTTGAAATTTTTCGGCTAATTCTTTCTTGGCTTCTCGTTGAGGTTTGCTGGTTATAGCCCCTAATAAAACTGAATTTGATTCAGCAATGAGTTGCCAGGTTTTATCTGGAAATGGATTACCTTCATTTTGCCAATAAGACCATCCAATCTCACCAAAAGAAAGCTGGACAGGGAGATTTAGTGCTTTAATTATAGGTAGTGCAGCATGGGTTACCTCAATTCCAATCCCATCGCCTGGTAAAACTGCAATCTTTAGCTCGTTATTCGGCTTCACTGTTTAAAGTCTCCAATATAGCCCTTTTGCAAAAAGGAAGATTATCCCGAAGCATCCTCATCCCTGCTCCAGGTACACTCAATAAAATTCCTTGTTGAGGAGCAGCCACGTTATCTTTATTCACTAGATGTGAACGCTCACCGATTAAATGCAGATGATTTACCTGATTTTCTTTTAAAACGAATGTTGAGTTGGTTTCTAATACACGTGTTAAGCCGTAAATCATACGTTTTGCAGCAAGTACCGGATCAAAAGAATGAGGTTCTTGTGAGGGTATTTCATGAGGGTAATATACATGTTTATAAAGAGAGAAAAGTGCGTCATCCATGTTGCCTTCTTTACAAAGAGCAATCACTTTTCCAAGTTTTTTAGTGAGGGTTGAGTCAGCAAAGGTTGGCGTTGAAAAAAGTACAATTGGTTTATTGAGATTCACGAAGAGAGAAAAGCATTGTTGTAAAATAATTCCCCCAAAGGAAAATCCAAAAAAGGCATCGTAATGAGGCAGGTATTTACTTAATTCCTGCTCCCAATAGTGGTAATACTCCTTATTAGGAATGTCCTGCATTTTGGCAAGAGAATCGATAGGATGAATACTATACTCTTCCTCCAGAAAGGATAAAGGATTAATAATAGGTTCAATGTAAGAGGGATAGTGTTGAACGGGTGTAATCACTAATATCTTCTTTTTTTGCATTTTTATCCTGTATTATTCAGTTGCAACAATGTGCCCGGCATAATGTTGTTATTAATCTGGCACAGGCTATAATTTGGCTAGTTTTTCAGGTTAAACAATTTAAGGTCAGCTGTTGAAAGATCGGAAATTCCTCTGACAAACTCATCCATTTCAATGGCCTCATGACCTATCTTTAATGCCTCTCTCACAAAATTGGCTGCAGTTAAAACGGTTGCTAAATCGTACTTTTTTATATTAATGGCATGCAAATAGGCAACCAAAAACTCAGTTTTCAAATTACCGGTACCTTTTCCCATACCTGCCAGAGATGCATCAATCACCTGAGCACCGGAGTTTATCGCAGTTAAAACATTCATCTGTGCTAAGCCAATGTTATCATGGGCATGGAAGCCAAAAGGAGTCGAATAAATACGAGCATATCTTTCGTAAATGAATTTAATCCTCTGCGGTAGGATACTGCCATTTGAATCTGCAAAATAGATCATATCAGGCTCATGCTTACTTACCTGTCTTACCACGTCATCCAGCTCATCGTCAGTGTAATAAGTCATATGAATAAAATTGACGGAAACCGGTAAGCTTATTTCTTTCGCAAGTTTAAGGATAGGTAACGTTTCTAATAAGCAATTTTTAGCCACACACAGTCTTAGAAGACCAATACCATAGCTTTTTAATTCGATAAGATCGGATTTAGTAATATTATTGGGGTGTGCCATTACCGCAATGATCGATTTTCTAATTAATGACTGGCACAAGAGCAGATAATTTTTATCACATAATCCTGCTCTGCCCAGATTTTCTATTGGATGCAGGGAGCCATTTCGGTACCCAATTTCAATATATTCTATTCCCGAATTATCAAGAGGCACCAGAATTCGTTCTAATTCTTGATCAGAAAAGTGGAAATTAGTTCGATGTCCTCCATCCCTTAAAGAAGTATCTAATATCTGAATTGAGTTCATTGAGCGACCTGTACTGGTAACCTTATATTATAATTCTAATACAAATAGGGGTAATAAGCTTAGACTCTCCAGTTAATAATAGTAAAAAGAGTGTTATGATTTTAAGCGTTTGCGCCAATCTATGGAATTAACCAAAAAACTATTCCCAGTATACTGATTGTAAGGAGTGTTCTTAAATAAAAAGCAGTAGGCTCATTTGAAAAAAGTGAATATAAATAAGCTAGTGGATGGCGAAAGATAAATGAGCGCATGATCTGTCTGGTAACAAAGTGAGGAGTTCCAATTAATGGAAATTCATGAATTCGAATACTTGGACAGTGATTTACTTCCAATACGATTCCATTAGATCGGGTCATTGGACTATTGATATCAGCGCATTCAACATCAATACCGGTGAGTTTCAAGTTCAACACTGTAGCTACCTGGCGCAATATTTTACGGTTTTCTTCGCAAATTTGGTTTCCTAATGACTCATAGAGGCCCCCTCTGGTCGCATTACTGGTGTAGCATAGGACTAACTTTTCTCCGGCTGAGGGGATGTAATCTGCGTCTAAACCAAGTTCTTTTAACCTGATTTGGCATTCAGTATCAATCGATATTGCACCTAAAAACGGATTAATTTCTTTACGCTGAATATTACTCAAATCAATAAGCTCCTGGATGTTGTGTTTGCCATCACCAGTTACATGAGCTGGATGCCTCTGAACAATCCCGATTACCTGCTTATTAAAAACCAATGCTCGGTATGATTTTAATTTTCCGTGAAACTCTTCAATCAGCAAATGATCGTATTGGGAGAATTGGGTCGGTAGAAAAAATAAAAGTTCTTCAAGAGTTTGAATATTGCATAAGACACCAGTGCCAAGAGTGCCATCGACAGGTTTAATTACAAGGGGAAATTTTAAATGAGCTATCATCTCTTCTGTTTTATTTTGGTCAAATTCATTTAGATGAAGGGCAACTGATTTAGGTACAGGAATACCTGCCATTTCCAGTAGTTTATTAGTAGTATATTTATCAACAGCGATGCGGGCACTGCTGGTATTATTAAATGGTGTTTCATTCTCACAAAATAGATAAGAATGTTGACCTAGTTTTAGCTCAAACCCATTAATTTCATCTACCGGTTTTACTGGTAAAAATAAGGCTTTGGCACTTCTGTAATAACACATTGCATTTCTATCGATGATGGCGCCTCATTTATTGATTTATCAGGTAGATCTGTTTATTCATCCTTAATAAGACCGATGTGCCCTGACTTAATTAGCGACACCCAGAAAATAAGAGTAAATTAGGATGTGATGCGCTATTGTTGTTGATAGTCTTTAGCACCTGCAATAATCAGTTTATAAACCCGTTCACTAATGATGCCTTGTTCAAATTTCATTTTGGCATCCAAAGTCATTAATTGACCTCTTTGTCTTACCAGTTTACGCGTAGAAGATGTTACTTCGTTAGGATCTCCATCCAAAAGCAGGTCTCTCACTTCTTCATCAAACACCAAATATTCTCTAAGAGCGACTCGCCTGTCATCAACTGTAGGAACCAGTTTTTGCCAGATACATAACCTGATAGTTTCTAGAATGTCTATGGTTCTTCCGAGTCGTTCTTCTCCAGCAAACGAAGTAACCAGACGCCGCATCGTTTCGGCTACACCAGAAGTATGCAGGGTCGTATAAACGGGATGTCCAGTCAGAGCCGCCTCCAGAGCAGCACTAATAGTTTCGGCATCTCTACACTCACCTACCATGATCAAACGGGGTTTTCGACGTAAAGCATTTCTAACTCCATCAGCAAAACTGGGTAAGTGACGTGGAATTTCTGATTGACTTACTACTGAAGAAATCGTCTCAATTTCATCATAAACGAATTCTATTGGTGATTCATAGGTTAATACTTTTCTATTTGAATCCGTAGTTTCTATAAGCTCTCGAATGATGGATGCAAGAAGGGTTGATTTACCAGAACCGGTTGCTCCGGTAATAAATACAATACCTTCCTGTGGAGCTATGGCTTCGAGGATATTATCAGGAAGATTCATAGTACTTAATTTGGGTGGGGTTGTTGGAATGGTTCTTAAAGTAATCTGAATTGCATCATGTCCCTCAACCAGACAAGCAGTCCCATTGACCCTATAACGGTAACGTACGCCACGATTGGGGCGAAATTCATAATGAGTATCTATATCTTTGCCAGAAAGCAGCTGTGTTGTACCATTGGGTCCATAAATTGAGTTGATTAAATCACCCAGCTCTGTATTTGATAACCGGCGGTTAGTAATTTTAAGCAACTTTCCGTAGACTTCAGCAAAGATAGGTTCACCAGTTTGAATGGTGATATCCGAAGCGTTCAGACTTTCTGCATGTTCCAGCATTCTATCCATGAACATTGGGGTGAAACGGGTTGGCTCGTCAGGCATCAAATGAATATTATTCATATTATTATCAGTTTACAGGGGCAATCACTGGCTGCCAGGATTTATTCGTTATTTTAATTCTAGACTGATTTGCGATTTTTTCCATGTTTTTAAACTGTTCCAAAGCATTTTCGTCTTTTGCAACTGCAGCTCTCCACTCGCTACTGTTTATGTTGAGTGCTGGTAATGCCGTAATTCGTAACACTCTATCATCGATATGGATTTCAGAAGCATCACCAGTAACACCCAGGTCAGTATGAGAAACATAGGGGGGTGATACCATATTCATGGCTAATAATTTTCTGTAAAGAATCATACCGCCAAAATCTTCTTTAACACGAGATATGCTTTCTTCGAGAATAATGTTGGCTTGATCGATACCATTTTTCCATCCCTTGGCAGTATAGATGCACCAAATAGTTTTTTCTGCTTTGGTTTTGGGCAGTAGAGTAACGTTAGGGGCTTCAGGTTTTAAATAATCCATCCAAAGATACTGACGCCAGGTCGGTGGTGTGGTGACAAAGCGTGCTTGTTTCGAGACCTTGTAAGTACGATCAGAAATTCTTATGCTCTGCGCATCAGCCAGATTTAAAGTATTCCTACCTTCTAGCAATACGGGGGGTAAAATATTATGTTCCAGGATCAGGGAATTAAAATCATAAATGGTATCCAGATTCCTGGATTGTTTGGTAAGCGCCTCATCAATTTGTTTTGATCGCCATGCCAGTCCCCCCTGGGCACCGAGACTTAACGCGGTTTCTTTAAGAGCCATTTCACGAATTCTACCCATTTTTTGTTTCTTTTGAACACGTGAATATTTACCATTGGCCATTGCCTGTATGCCTGCCAATGAGCCTGTATCCCCCATGTTTACTCGAGAAGAGGCACAGGAAACCAGTAAGACTGAAAATATAATAGCAAAACTAGGAGTAAATTTTGGCATAACGTAATTCTACAACCTGACTGTTAGGATAGACGTGAATATAGGCTTTTTTACCTGCTTGGTAGTCAATATCACGAAGGATTTCTGCTAGGCTTTGATCTTTAATGTTGAGGCTAATTAATACGGGTAATGATGGTTCCCTTCCCAGGATACGTAATTTAAAATGTGATGCTTTAGCAATACGACCTGTTAATTCCTCAATGGGTCCAGACCAGTCTACACTAGCTCTTGCCTGCAGGTTGTATGCGTTGGGTATCGTTAAAGTATTGTCTCTATGGGGGGGGGTAATCACTTTTTCAATACGAGCCATTTCGAGCATGGAATCACTTACTGAAACAGCTGCTTCTGCTAGTTTTATAGTCGCGTCATCACTAGGATTATTTACTGGTGGTTTTCTAAACGTACCACCACAACTTGTTAGTAACGCTGAAACAATAAACATAATGACAATCTTGTTGTTCATTCAATGTCTTTAATATCTATGAGTATTGGTTTGATTGAAACAGGAGCAAGGCTGCTTGTCAAGATATTGTTATATGGTGCTTCCAAAACAGAAGGTTTTAACGATAATACTAATTAAAGTTTTTCAAATAATCCATATATAATTTGTCCTGCTTGTTTCAATTTAATCTGTTGCCATTGTGTTGGTTCTATTTCAATAGATTCGGGTGATTCTAAATAAACAAGCCCCCCGGAAGGTATCAGTTTTTTTTGCACCAGGGTATTGAGACATTGAGGGATATAATTTTGCGCGAAGGGTGGATCCAGAAAAATAATATCAAATTGCTCAGTACTTTGTTGGAGATAAAGTCGGGTATCCGCTTTAACCAGTGTTAGGTCAGGGCTGTTAAATTGAGCTATTATTTTTTGTAAATTGGTATGGGCCTTAGGAGATTGTTCTATAAACGTAACTTTTGAAGCACCTCTTGAAAATGCTTCGAAACCCAAAGCCCCACTGCCGGCAAAAGCATCCAGGCAGCGGGCATCTTTAATGTCGTTCATTAACCAATTAAACAGGGTTTCACGAACCCGGTCAGGAGTTGGCCTTAAACCTTCCACCTCAGGGAAGTGCAATTTTTTACCTCGATATAAACCGCCTATGATACGAATGACTTGTTTCAAGATCGACCAACCGTAACCAGTAGTAATTTATCAGGATGCACTTGTTGTTTAAAAGCCAGTTTTATCTTATCAACAGTTACGGCATTAATTTGGGCAACATAATCATCTAAATAATTTTCGGGTAACTGGTAAAAAGTCATACGCAATAACAGGCTTGCAATAGCCCTGTTGCTTGCAAGGGAAAGGGGAAAACTACCGGTGAGGTATTGTTTTGCAGACTCCAATTCCTGGGCATTTGGTCCGTTATCAATAAATGAATTTAACGTATCTTTGGTAATTTTAAGGGCATTTTCAGCTTGATTATTTTTTGTCGATAAACTGATAATAAACGGCCCGTTCCCTGGCATAGGGGTAAATTGGCTGGTTACTCCATAAGTTAAACCGCGCTTCTCTCTTACTTCTATAGCTAATCTTGAAACTAAAGCGCCACCACCTAAAATGTAGTTACCTACCATTAATGGAAAATAATCAGGATTATGATGATCAATGTCAATTTCACCCAAACGGACCAGTGTTTGAGAAGATGGAAATGGAACATGTATCTCTTCTGCTTTGGTTAACTGCATTGCTTTGGCAATCCGTGGAGCGGGGGTCCCTTTGGGCATATCATGGGTTAATTGCTCAGCTAATTGATGGGCTGTGGGACTATCAATTGCACCTACCATTACTAACACAGCATTACTGGCAACAAAATATCGTTTATAATATTCAATAACCTGTTTTTTATTGATTGCACTGACCGTCGCTTTGACTCCATCGACTGGGTGAGCATAAGGGTGTTGTTGGTATAACGCTTGAAAAAAATTAATGTTTGCTATTTCATCAGGAGATTCATCAGCCTGTTCGATGGCCATAAGCAGTTGTTTTTTTTCTTGTTCAAATGCTTCATCAGGAAAATCCGGGTGATTAATAATCTGATTAAATATATTTGTTGATTGATTCAGAGCTTCTTTACTGGTAAGAGTTCTTAAACTAAGCGTAGCCATATCTCTGCTGGTTTCGGAGTTAAATTGCGAGCCTGTGTCTGCAAGCGTTTCAGCTATAGATGTTGCATTTTTTCCTGAATTTCCCTGGTTTATCATATGGGTTGTTAAAGCGCTCAAACCGTATTGATTACCATCATAGGCAGAACCGCCGGAAAAGGCGATACTAATATCCAGCATGGGTACCTCCATGGCTTGGTAAAACACCACCTTAACTCCATTTTTGGTCAGCCATTTTTCTGTTTTGAATGTGTTCCCTGATGCTTGATGAGAGATGCTTAGAATGACAGCGGTAATAAATATGCTGAATATTTTCATGGTTTCACCTCGTTATTTCTCAAAGGTATTAATTCTGCTTCGGTCACGTTGTTTTCTTGAAAGTAACGTTGGGCTGTTTGTTGAATTTGTGCTGGGGTGATACTTTTGATTGCATTGGCATACTTATCGGTATGTTTCCAACCGATACCAACTGTCTCTAACAGACCTAACTCCATTGCCTGACCAAAAATTGAATCTTTCTCAAAAGTTTTCTGGGCGATAATTTGGTTTTTAATTCGTTGTAATTCCTGTTCACCTACAGGGGTATTTTTTAAATCATTGATCTCGGCAAGTAGTGCTTTACGGAAATCTTTGATCTCATGATTTTGATTGGGAGCACCATACAGAATAAATTGTGTCGGGTAGCGTGAGTAAAGGTTGTAATAGACATCTGCACCAGTAGCAACATGGTGGCCTCTGATGAGATTTTTTGCAAAACGGGCACCTTCTCCGCCGTCAAGAATGCCGGTTATAAGTTCCAGAGCATAAGGTTCCCAGGCATTTTTTGCGGTCTTCACACCAGGCACAGTATATCCTATCATGAGCAGGGGCAACTTTGCCGGGGCCCGGATAGCCACTGTTTTTTTACCCAAAGCAGGAGGGGTCTTTTGGGGTTTTCGTTCAAAAATTTCCCGCTTGTGAAGAGCACCAAAATATCGCTTTGCCAAGGTATGCACTTGTTCGGGATTAACATCCCCTACTACCACCAAAGTAGCATTATTGGGGGCATAATACCGCTGATACCATTTTTTAAGGTCTTCAGTGTTCATTTGTTGGAGATCACTCATCCATCCAATTACCGGATGGTTGTACGGAGCAGTTAGGTGAGCAGTGGCTAAAAAGCGCTCAAAGGCAAGGGCCTGGGGATTATTATCAGTTCGCAGGCGACGCTCTTCCTGAATGACTTTAATTTCTTTAGCAAATTCGTCGGCATTAAGGAGTAAATTATTCATTCGATCTGCTTCTAGCTCAAAGCTGGTTGCAAGTCGTGACGCATCTATTTTTTCAAAGTAAGCTGTGTAATCATTGTTGGTAAACGCATTTTCCTGGCCGCCTTGTGCGGCAATCGTTTTGGAAAAGACACCTAAGGGAAACTTTGAGGTGCCTTTGAACATCATGTGTTCAATAGCATGTGAAACACCTGTTATACCTCCAGGTTCATCTGCAGAGCCAATGTTGTACCAAATCATGGAAACAGCAATGGGAGCACGATGATCTTCTTTAACCAGTATTTTTAAACCATTATTCAGGATAAACTCTTGAACTTGGCCAAAGGTCTGACAAGACAGTATCATCAGTAAGGTAATGAGTATTTTGTGCACAACTTAACCTCAAAGCTAAAAAGGTGATAGAATTTCACATTTCTTAGGATTTGTACACTAAATGATTAAATGGTTTAAACGAAATCAAGCCCCAGAGGCTTTAGAAAATCCAGAAAACACTGCAGAAAGTGACATTGAAACAATCTCTGAGCAAAGCGATGAGTTGATTCAGCCTACGGCTGAGGTTACTAAAGAAGGTATTTTTGCACGTTTTAAGCGGGGTTTAAGTAAAACACGCCATCAATTGGGTGATGGCATTGGTCGTTTATTGCTTGGCAAAAAAGAAATCAGCCCGGAGTTGATGGAAGAGTTAGAAACTCTATTAATCAGTGCTGATTTGGGTATTGATACCACCCAGACCGTATTGAAGCAATTAACAGAGGGTCTAGAGCGCAAGGAATTATCTAACGGAGATTCGGTATATGAGGCTTTAAAAATTCATTTGCAGAGTCTATTAGGCGAAACTTCACAGCCTTTGGCTTTAGAAACAGCTGATAAATCACCTTTTGTTATTTTGATGGTTGGTGTCAATGGGGCGGGCAAAACAACTACTATTGGCAAATTAGCCAAGCAATTTCAAAAGCAAGGTAAAAAAGTAATGTTAGCTGCTGGTGATACTTTCCGAGCTGCGGCAGTAGAGCAGTTGCATGTATGGGGCGAGCGAAATGATATCACCGTCATCGCCCAGCATACAGGGGCTGACAGTGCCTCTGTTATATTTGATGCTTTGCAGGCTGCCAGGGCACGAAAGATGGATGTTTTAATTGCTGATACTGCAGGACGGCTCCATACGCAAAGTAATCTGATGGAAGAGCTAAAGAAAGTGAAACGCGTAGTACAGAAACTCGAACCTACGGCTCCTCATGAAACTATGTTGGTGTTAGATGCCAGTATAGGACAGAATGCCTTGATTCAGGCACGACAATTTCATGAAGCAATAAGTTTGACTGGGATTACGATGACTAAACTTGATGGAACAGCGAAAGGCGGGATATTATTTGCAATAGCTAATGATTTGGGGATACCCTTTCGTTATCTAGGTGTTGGTGAGGGCATAGAAGATTTACGGCCCTTTGATGCAGCGCAATTTGTCGGTGCAATATTCAATGATGATCACATTTGACCAGGTTAGTAAGCGTTATCCAGGTGGCTTTGAAGCATTAAGTCAGGTGAATTTTTCTTTACAAAAAGGCGAAATGGCTTTTCTTACCGGGCATTCTGGAGCCGGGAAAAGTACCCTTCTTAAATTAATTGCCTTATTAGAATGGCCTACATCAGGTCAATTAACAGTGAATGGGTTGAAGTTAAATCACTTAAAAAAACGTGATGTCGCAACTCACAGAAGCCAATTAGGAATTACGTTCCAATCCCCCCGTTTTCTTAATGACAGAACTGTTTTTGATAATGTTGCTTTACCCTTACAAATTCAAGGCATGGCGTATCCTATGATTGCCAAGAGAGTGCATGCAGCATTGGATATGGTCGGTTTATTAAGTAAAGAAAAAATGTTGCCTATCCATTTATCGGGCGGTGAGCAACAAAGATTGGGTATTGCTCGTGCCGTAGTTCACAAACCAGCTTTATTACTAGCCGATGAGCCAACAGGAAATTTAGATCCTAAACTTTCTTCGGAAATCATGTCTATTTTTGAACAGTTTAATCATGTCGGGGTCAGCATATTAATCGCAACCCATGATTTAGCTTTGATAGCGAGAATGAAGCATCGCATTACGATGCTAAAAGGAGGTCGATTGTGTTAAAAAAATCTCAATCATTTCTTGCCTATCACCTGCAAGCAGCAACTCACAGTCTCAATCTCTTGTGTCGTAAACCATTAGCAACCATGATGACAGTTATTGTTATTGCAATTACTCTAGCCTTGCCAGCCCTTTTTTGGGTGTTTACCGATAATTTAAGTCAGTTGACTATTGGATGGCAGCAAGGCAGTCAGATTTCCATTTATTTGAAAACGGGGATGACTGATGCTGAGCAAGCGACTTTATTGCAGAAAGTGCGCGATACTCAAGGAGTTGGACAAGCCAGTTTAAAATCAGCGGCAGATGGATTATCTGAATTGATCCAACAAGAAGGAATGCAGGACATAATGCGCTATCTTCCAGAAAACCCCCTACCTTCTGTTATTGAGGTGGTACCTTCTCTGATTACCGACTCTCCGGCAAAATTGGATGTATTAAAACGACAGCTGGAGGCCTTACCTCAAGTGACTCAGGTGAAACTTGATATGGCATGGATTAATCGATTACACGTTATTTCAGGTTTTGCAGCGAAGGTAGCTAAAGCGTTAATGTCCTTATTGGCTTTGGCTGTGGTTTTAATCATCGGTAACACCTTACGTTTAGCTATTCATAATCGCCATGAAGAGATTCAAATTTTGAAGTTAATTGGGGCAACTGATCCCTTTATACTCAGGCCCTTTCTATATTCTGGTGTTTGGTACGGACTCGCGGGTGCAATACTTGCGGTTTTTCTGGTTAATATTTTTATCTTAAGTTTAGGCGTTGCGGTTAATCAGCTGGCTGTTGCTTATCAAATGCACTATCCGCTAACAGGATTGTCAATAAGGCAAATCTTGCTACTTGTATTGTTTGCTATTATACTCGGTTGGCTTGGGGCATGCCTGTCTGTGAAACGACAATTGTCCTCCATAGAACCCTATAATTGATGTATAATCAAGTTTAGGGTACATTAGTGCAAAAATGGCATTAATGACATGGATTTTTGTATTTCCTATTGGTATTCGGAATCCAGGATCTACTGATAATTGATCTTAGAGGCCTACGTGCCGTGGCTTGTTCGCGGCATCCAGAAGTCTCGTGAAAAGAACGGATATTTTGTTCACAAAGAGTCCTAACTGGATCCCGCGAATAAGTCGCGGGACGTCGAGAAACCAATTGGCAACAGTCCTTAGTATCTAGTGTTGATTTTAGTGAATTTCTACATGTATGGTATTAATTTATTCTTTTTTTGTTGATAACTGGAGGAAGAAGTATGAGTCAACAGTTGCAACTTGCTGCAATGAATCTACCCGTTGGTAGTCTCGATTCCTATATTCATCGAGTAAATCAAATTCCTATGCTCACTCAGGAAGAAGAGATTGCTTGTGCCGAGCGTTTTCATTCTGAAGGTGATATTGAAGCTGCAAGACGCCTGGTTCTTGCTCATTTGCGTTATGTTGTTCGTGTAGCCCGAGGTTATTTGGGGTACGGTCTACCCTTAAATGATTTAATTCAGGAAGGTAATCTAGGCTTAATGAAAGCAGTAAAACGTTTTGACCCTAAAATGGGGGTTCGTCTTGTATCTTTTGCTGTTCATTGGATTAAAGCAGAAATTCATGAGTTTGTTTTGCGTAACTGGCGAATTGTTAAAATTGCTACCACTAAAGCCCAGCGTAAATTGTTTTTTAATTTGCGCCAGATGAAAAATCGGTTGGGCTGGTTTAGTAGTGAGGAAGTAGACGCAGTTGCTAAAGATTTAGGAGTGAGCCGTGAAGATGTATTAGTTATGGAACAGCGTTTAAATGCTCTGGACTCACCATACCATGCCCGCGATGCTGATGATTGTGATGATGCGTTTAAAGCCCCGGAACAGTATTTGTTTAACGCTAATGATGATCCTGCGCTAGTCCTGGAGA
The DNA here is from genome assembly GCF_011764505.1 of Legionella antarctica. NCBI lineage: Bacteria > Pseudomonadati > Pseudomonadota > Gammaproteobacteria > Legionellales > Legionellaceae > Legionella > Legionella antarctica. Next base: position 3,290,521 of record NZ_AP022839.1, on the reverse strand, counting down.
AAGAAGATACAGGTGATCAAGGTCGTGAAAAACTGATGTTTGCTATGGAGCAGCTCGATGAGCGCAGCCGAGATATCTTACAGCAACGCTGGTTAGCTGAGGAAAAATTAACTCTGCACGATTTAGCAGAAAAATATGGTGTGTCTGCTGAGCGAGTCAGACAACTGGAAAAGAATGCCATGAAAAAAATACGCCAACATATGGAATATTAATTTTCAAAAAAATCACAGACCAGTTGTTCTACACGGTCATCTATTAAAACGCTAACATGATCTGCTTCTGGTAATAACGTTAAGTTAGCGTTTTTATATTCCCTGCAAAATACAATCGACTCTTTAGGGTTAATGGTGCTGTCTTGCTCACCATGTATACATAAAAAAGGCATATCTAGCATTTGGGTAACGAAGCGACGCAATTGAATCATATTCAGGTCTATTTCGGCTTGTTGACGAATTAACTCACGCAGTTGTAGGTACCCATTTCCAGTCAGTTTAAAGCGCCTGGCTATCGTATTTATTGGGCTGCGCATGCGGGTAGGCGATGCGATAAGTACCGCACGCTCAGGCGTATGTTTTAATTGCCATTCGGGACGTTGACCCGCTAAATTAAGCGTATTTAATAACATCGATCCACCGAAAGAATGTCCTATAACTCCGTAGAAGGGGCCATGTTGATTCATGATTTCCTTTAAAATGGCAACAGCATCAGGCCATGGAAGTTGAAGGCCTTTAGATTCTCCGTGTGCCGGAAAATCAAGAGCATACACATCATAACCTTGTTGATGAAGTGCCTTTATCAACTTGATCATATAAGCAGCACGCGATATCCATCCATGCGTAATAAGAACTTTTTTAGCTGCAGTATTATCAGGGGGGATAAAGCGATGCAACACATGATGACGGGGCATCTCCTGATGAATCACCTCGCTGCGTTTGTCCTCAATAAACTCACAAGCCATTTTGGCAAAATCCCGATATTTCTTTTCTATTGGCAGATGGATCGGAGTAATAAAAAATTGATAGCATAACTGGGCGTGCAATAAATCTCGCAGATAAGTGATTGAATCAGTCATCATGATGATATCCCTTACAATTTACTTTTAGTTTAGACTAAAATTTTTATTTTAGGTCAAATTTCAAAAGGCTAAATTGCAGTGATGTTTTTAATGCGCTGATTTTACCTTTTCTTTGATAAATAACGTGAGTTATGGCTAAGGAACTCAGATTTTACCTTGCTCCGTTCGGCCTGAGGAGGGCTTTAGCCCGTCTCGAAGGCTAGGCACTGTAGCAGAACCCTTCGAGACGTCGCTAAAGTGACTCCTCAGGGCGAACGGATCGAGATAGTGGCTGGGTTTAATAAGCATCTTATCCATAACTGACGTTAAATATTTTCAGGAATAGTTAATACCTATATGATTAAAGTACATTAAAATTCAGTACATTGTATCTTTCCGGTGGATTCGATTGCGGAATTCAGGTTAAATTACTGGACTTTTGAAATGATTAACCTAGACTGGTTTTATAGTTTAGAGGAATTTTTTATGCATACATCAAATTATATTTATCATGATGGCAAACTCGATTTACATGGTTTTATAGCTTATGAGGATAAGATTAAAAAACCTCGTCCTGCAGTTATTGTGGCCCATGATTGGAGTGGACGAAATGAATTTGCCTGTCAAAAAGCACAATTGTTTGCAAAGATGGGGTATGTCGGATTTGCCGTAGATATGTTTGGTGAAGGACTTGTTGCGACTTCCACCGATGAAAAGCAAGCACTCATAGAGCCGTTGATTTCTGACCGTGAGCAGTTGCGAATTAGAATTAATGCAGCCTTTGATGCCCTGATTAACAGGCCTGAGGTAGATAAAAACCGTGTTGCGGTGATTGGTTTTTGTTTTGGTGGATTATGCGCGCTGGATTTGGCTCGTTCAGGAGCAGATATTAAAGGAGCCATAAGTTTTCATGGGCTGCTTGGCAAACCAGAAAATTTTCAGGTTGAAAAAATCAAGGCTAAAGTTCTGGTTTTGCATGGTTACGATGATCCTATGGTCAGGCCAGAGCAGGTTAACGTATTTTGTCAGGAAATGACGCAAGCGAGAGTGGATTGGCAGGTGCATATGTATGGAAATGTGCAGCATGGTTTTACTAATCCGCAGGCACAGGATGCAGATTCTGGAATACTTTATAATCAGCTTGCAGAGCAACGTTCCTGGTTGGCGATGACCAATTTTTTACGCGAGATTTTCTAAGGAGTAAAATGTTTAAAAAGATTCTCGTTGCAAACCGTGGTGAAATCGCTCTGCGTATTGTTCGTGCTTGCAACGAAATGGGTATCGCGCCCGTTGCTATTTACAGTGAAGCAGACCAATTTTCTCTTCATGTGAAAAGGGCTTCCCATGCTCATTGTTTGAGTAAAAAACCTCTAGAGGCTTATCTTAACGGGCAACGAATAATAGAATGTGCTCGTGAAACCGGATGTGAGGCTATTCATCCCGGGTATGGATTTTTATCCGAAAATGCTGAGTTTGCCGCCGCCTGCGAAAAGGCAGGAATTGTATTCATTGGCCCATCTTCTTCAGTGATAAAGACTATGGGGTCGAAAATTGCCGCAAGGGAGGCTATGCGCAGGGCGGGTATCCGTACCGTTCCTGGAAGTGAGGGCAATCTGGATACGGCAGAAGATGCTGTTGTCTGTGCCAAAATGCTGGGATACCCAGTACTGCTCAAAGCGACTTTTGGTGGGGGTGGACGAGGGATAAGATTATGTCATGGTGCTAGTGAAGTCAGACAGCAATTTGCTCGTGTTCAATCAGAGGCTCAGAAATCTTTCGGAGATGCTCATGTTTATATGGAGCAGTTTATTGTAAACCCACGTCATATAGAAGTACAAATTTTAGGGGATCATTTCGGTACACTGTTGCATCTTTTTGAGCGAGACTGCTCTGTCCAGCGTCGCCATCAGAAATTAGTCGAAATTGCTCCTGCCCCATGCCTGGATAACGGTATACGAGAACAGCTTTATAGTGATGCTATAAAAGCGGCCAGGGAAGTCGGCTACACTAATGCTGGTACAGTCGAATTTATATTGGATGAACAAAATCGACCCTATTTTATGGAAATGAATACCAGATTGCAGGTAGAGCATCCAGTAACCGAGCAAATCACCGGGATCGATATTGTACAGCAGCAAATACGAATTGCAGCAGGAGAGCGTCTTGCTATGTCTCAGGAGCAAATTAAGCGCACTGGTTGTGCTATTGAGTTTCGTATAAATGCAGAAGACCCTCAAAATGATTTTTTACCCAGTTTTGGTCGGATAACCCGCTATTATCCACCCGGAGGACCCGGAGTTCGGACAGATAGTGCAGTTTATACTGGCTATAGCATCCCCCCTGATTATGATTCTTTATGCGCGAAATTAACCGTTTGGGCTCTTGATTGGTCTTCTGTGTTACGCCGTGCGCGTCGTGCTTTAGATGAAATGCGTATGTTCGGTGTTAAAACTACCATTCCCTATTATTTGGAAATGATTCAATCGGAAGAGTTTCAGCAGGGGGGGTTCACTACGGGATTGGTTGATGCTCATCCGGAGTGGTTAAAGTATTCCAACAAATCCTTACCGCAACATAAAGCGGCTGTTCTTGCTGCGGCAATAACAATGTACAACCAAAAGGTAAAATAATTGCCAGAATTGGAAATACCCATAATCTATTATCCAATAGATTAATTGGCTATTGCTCTGTACGTTGTGAGGAGGTTCTTCCTAAATTGCTTTGGTTTGCCGTAATCAAATGTTGCCGCATTTTGCGCGGTGTAATGCAGGTTTTTCCAAACCGTCGAATTTGATTTCATCCCCTTATTCCAGTACCAGATCCCTGTTAAAATTCTTTAATCGTGGATTTTAAATCAGGTTGGATATGAGTCAAGATGATATCCATACGTTGATCTACGGGAATGGCTGGTAACTCTATTAATTGATAATCAAGCTTAATGTATGCTTGATAAATAAAATCTCCTATTTTTTTAGCACTTGAATTATTTTCAACACGGACTTTATCGTATTCTACCGGCAATTGATGGCAGTAAAATATTTTTTTATATCTTGTTTTTTGAAGGTTTTGAGTTATATGAGCCGCATCTAAATTATAGTAATTAAAATAGCCCAGGCTATCGGCAGTGCCTCTATCGAAAAAAATTAATTGATCTGTTTTTAGATGCCTTTCTCTTTTAAGTGCAACTGCAAGGATTCCTCGCTGTAATTGATGCGTATCTCGGCGAATATCAGCTAAAGTATGATTATTAGCCAATAACCGCTCAATATACTCTCTGGCAACCTCAGGAGCTATGGAATAACCCTCAGCTGCTAATTGGTTAATTAAAGTGGTTTTTCCAGAAGAGGGAGCGCCAGTAATTACATGCCAATTTGTTTCAATCATATTCATCCTGAATACAGTCATCAATCGATTGTGTGATTTTCGATTTTTTTTGAAAAACCCAAGTGCCGTATTTTCTTAAAGTTCGTCATGAAATTTAATCATGAATCAGTGTTTTTTGTGAAATAGTTTTTGCTCCTGGTAACGTGCATACTGTGCGATGTTGCGGTTAAAGATTTTGTTGTAAAAAATAATTATCAATTAAACGAATATCGCCTATCATAACTGCCGCAAATCTTCTGTTTTGGTATTCTTCAATATATTCTACTACAATACCTGCTGCAGTTAACTCCTCAATTATCATGGCACAAGGCTTGTTCTGATGGAATATAGATGCAAATTGATTTGCAAGGATTCGTTGTTCTTTAGTTAGTCTGTTATTTCGCGAGCTGTATGCTAGTCCACTGGTTTCACGAACAATAGGACAGGCTTTTATCTCTATATTCATAAAAAGTGATTTAACCATTCCCTGAATTAACAAATATTGTTGATAATCCTTTTCACCAAAATAGGCTCTGTTTGGACGTGTTAAATTGAGCAGTTTCATCACAACGGTTAATACACCATTAAAATGACCTGGTCTGTATTTGCCTTCCATCAATTGGCAGAGTTGATTTTCCTGAATTTGATACGTGTACTTATCGGCATAAATCTCTTGTTCGGTAGGTATAAAGCAAAAGCTCACTCCAGAATTGGCCATAAGTTCGATATCAGCCTCTTGAGTGCGCGGATAATGGGTAAAGTCATCTGGCTTATTAAATTGAGTTGGATTAATAAATAAACTGGCAATAGTGTGGTTATTTTCCTTACTACTGGCTAAAAATAAAGAGGCATGTCCCGCATGTAAATTGCCCATAGTTGGCACAAAGCCTAGAGTACGATCATTGGGTAAACTAGTACGCAAGCTTACCCAGTCATTTAGATTAGAAATAATTTGCATTTTTTTGCTCTCTTTATTAAAAAGCGTATTCAGCTGTAGGGAAATGTTCTTGCTGTACTTGTTGTACGTAAGAATTTAGAGCTCCGACAAAAAGGTCTTTTCCATTGGCATATCGTTTGACAAATTTCGGGTTAAATGAAGTTTGTAAACCGAGTATATCGTGCCAAACAAGCACTTGGCCATCAGTATCTGAGCCTGCACCAATTCCTATACTTGGTATTGCTAGCGCGCTGGTTATAGTCTTGGCCAGAAGTTGGGGTACACATTCAATGACTAGAGCAAAACACCCTGCCTGTTCTAAATCCAGGGCTTGTTGTAATAAATTTTCTGCTTGTTCTTGATTTTTACCTTGTACTTTAAAACCACCCAATTGATGAATGGACTGTGGGGTTAATCCTATATGCCCCATGACTGGTACTCCGGCTTTTACTAAATGAGCGATCGTTTGGCATGTATCGTTATCTGCACCTTCAATTTTAACTGCATGAGCTCCTGCCTGGAGCAAGCTTTTCACGTGTTCAATAGTATGGGTTTGGGAGCATTTATGGCTTAAAAAAGGCAGATCACTGATTAAAAATTGTTTCTTTAGTCCTCGAGCAACTGCTTGAGTATGCAGTATCATCATCTCTATAGTGGCCATAATGGTCGTGTCATGGCCATGTACTGCCATGGCTACAGAGTCTCCTACCAAAGCACAATCGATATTCGATTCGGCAACGATGCATGCTGACGGATAATCGTAGCAGGTTATCATAGAAATTTTATGATGCTCTTGTTTTTTTCTTTTAAAATCCAGGATTTTCATACAGTTCTCCTGTGCAGGAGAAAACGAACAAAAATGCGGAAAGAAATTAGTAATTCAGGTACCTGTCTCATGATCAAGTCCTCCAATAATGTAAAATAAAAAGTCGCTGCCTGATTTAGGTCAACGCATCATCTGATATCATATAATTAAATAGAATGGAGTTGAATATATACTAACAAATTTACTTGCTTGACAGGATGCTGTCTTCATCTTGATTTTCCTGATACCTGGATAATTTTAGATAAGAAATCATGGCCTTGCCTTTCCATCACATTCGGGTTCCGGGGAAAAATCGCTGATATCCATAAATGAATTAATTTTATCGCTTTCTCTGGGTACTCTGCCAAAAACAGTGGTTGTAAGATTATCAAAATCCAAATATTTTCTGCAGCTTACCAAAGATATATTGCTTTGACGTAGCTGCTCTAGTCCAATTTGTCCTTTGGTAATCGTCTTTTGTGCCCAGGATTCATCAAGGGCAAAGGAACGATCCATGAAATTACGAACAATTTCAGCCAGAACAATATCTCCTGCCCATTGGTCAGATTGGTTTTTGGGCCTCCCAACCAGCGCTTCGTGAGTTGCCGGGAATAGCCATTTAACCGAACTATGAGTATATTCTTGCCCACTAATAGAGTAGGTTGTATTTTGAGTATTATCGAGAATTGCACTAAAGAAAGGCAAGTTTATCTGATATTTTTCAGGAAGATACCTAATGAGAGATGCCCATATATTGAGATTGCCAGTGTGTGACAAATAGCTATGCACCCCAATATTAATTGGAGTTTTTTTATAATCTATCTCTTTTCTGAAGAGATATCGCAGTCTGTCGGTAGGACCGCCTATTACTGAATCGATACAATGAAAATTCGCAGCGTGTAGTTTGATATCCCCCTGTGCTGATTTTTGTTCAAGCCAGCTTTTTATTTGAATCAACATAAACCCACCTCGACTCCAGCCAACAGCGCAAATGCTCAATGTTTCATCTGCTTGTAGCGCTTGTTTCGAATGTTGCTCTAAAAATTGTTTTATTCTTTCAAGATTAGCATTAAGTCCGCCATTACCAATATGGCCATCGATCATGGCCCCCATTGATTTTAATAACGACCCCTCTGGAGCAGTAACATCTGTTCCAGGGCCATCGAGAATAAGCATGTTTTTTTCTTTGCAATGCTCCGACAATTGACTAATAAAATTACTTGGATCATGCATCAACCAGGTTGCTGCCTTACTAAGATTAAAAAAGCCGAAATTACCTGCTTTAGCTGGTTTTTTCTGTGTTATGGAGACCGTTCCATTAACAAGAATAACAAGTCGTCTGATTTTTCCCATGGGTATAATTTCTCTATTAAATCGCTCAGAGAACGAATTGTGATATGGGTCCGCATGTCTGGAACAAAATTAAGGAAAAATAAGAGCTATTCATCCATCATTTATAGTTAAAAATTCACTCAAATTAACCTATTTAAACCTACTCAATACCGTATGAATAGTGATTGCTACTACGAATTGTCTTAGGTCATTTTACCACAACTCTATCAGAATGACTTATCCACAAGTCCACAGGTCAGGAGAGCTTCACTTTCTCGTATAGGCCTGTGGGCCTTGTGGGTAAGTCATGACGCTCTCATTTAGGGTTTATGGTCTTTTCCGGCCATAATACACCTCTGCGGGCGTTAAATAATTAAAGGACTGGTGAAGCCTTCGGTTATTATAATACTCAAAATACTCCGTTAAGGCCAGCTCAACCTCTTCAATTGTATCAAAATCATACCGGTAGATTTTTTCTTGCTTAACACTACGCCACAATCGCTCGATAAATATATTATCTAAATAACGTCCTCGCCCATCCATGCTGATAGAAATGTGGTGAGATTTTAGCGTATTTATCCAATCTTTTGAGGTAAATTGAGAACCCTGATCCGTGTTAAAGATCTCACAACGCGAATGCAGCAAAGCGTTTCTAAGCGCCTCAATACAAAATTCAGCCTCCATAGTAGGTGAAATAGCCCATCCAATCACATAACGACTATACCAGTCCATAATAGCTACTAAATACACATGCTTTCCTTTCATGCGGATGTAGGTGATATCTGCGGCCCAAACCTGATTTGGTTTGGTGATATCCACCTCTTTTAATAAATAAGGGAACACCTCATGCTCCTTATTGGGAACGCTTGTATTTGGCTTTGGGTAAACAGTCGATAACCCCATCATTTCCATCAACTTTTTTACTCGACGTTTACCAACAGGATAGCCTACTTCTTTTGACAGCCATCTTGCCCGCTTAATTTTACCTTCACATGGATACTGCAGATAGTGCTCATCAAGTAGCGCCATAAGCGCTTCATCTTCGACAGAAATGGGCTTGGCACTATAATAATAACTTGAAACAGGCAAGTCTAATAGCAAGCATTGTTCACGAATGGTGAGCTCGGCAAGAGGATCAATCATGACGCGCTTTTCATCCAGACTAAAGTTCATGCTTTTTTTTTAGCCAAGATAGCTGCGCTTGAAGTCGACCAATTTCTTGATATAATGCCTCAACAAGCTGCTCTTGGGACTTGGCTTCTTTTTCATTAGCCCCAGAGAATAAATCGTTAATGGCTTTGATGGCCGATTGCTTCCAAGTTTTTACCTGCGTTGCGTGAACACCGTATTCACTGGTAATTTGCGCTTGTGTGAGTTTCCCCTCAATCGCAGCTAGCGTTATTTTTGCCTTCTTGGCCGCCGTATAATAAGCTCGCTTTTTAGACATTTTATTCTCCTCTTTGTATTAAGAAGAATAGCTCTTAAAAAACCTTTTTTTGTGTCCAGAAAACCGCGCCTATATTAATAGCTCATCAGTACCGGGTTCGAATCATTGAGGAACTGAATGCAGGGTAGCAAAACGTCAATAGTCTTCAAGCAATTTTAGGAACCAGTCACTCGGTAGTATCGCAGCATCTGTCTGCTATACGAGCCAAAAAGGTAGTCAAACAACGTAAAGAAGGGACTCAGGTTTATTATCAATTGATTCAACCGGAATTAGCAAACTGGCTACTTCAAGGGTTAGCTTATCTTGGAGGCGTTTTACAATTTGATGAAGAAAGTCGATTAGCCATTAATGGAGTCAAGACTATATGGAGTCATATTTCAGATAATCCATATAAGGATGGTGGATCAAATGCATAATTCATTATACTGTAACCACTTGGAAACCTTGACTAATCAAGACATTGGTAAGCAATATGTGTGCGTCTAGAGAGGGATTTAGTATGTTCAAAGAATTTAAAAACGACCTTATGGCAAGTATAGTAGTATTCTTTGTTGCTCTGCCATTATGTCTTGGTATTGCCTTGGCATCGGGAGCCCCTTTGTTCGCAGGCATTATATCAGGGATAATTGGCGGTATAATAGTCGGTCTAGCCAGCGGCTCACACTTGGGCGTTAGCGGACCAGCCGCAGGTTTGGCTGTAATTGTATTAATGGCCATTAACACATTAGGTTCCTGGCAGGTGTTCTTATTGGCCGTAAGTCTAGCCGGTATTTTTCAAATTATTATGGGATATGCAAAAGCTGGATTTATTGCTTATTTCTTTCCATCTTCAGTCATAAAAGGGATGCTTGCAGGGATTGGCTTATTGATTATTTTAAAACAGATCCCCCATGCCTTGGGTTATGATAGCGACTCAGTGGGCGGCCTTTCATATTTCCAAACAGATGGCGAAGCCACGCTTAACACTATCAGTAGTGCATTAAATGCTGTTACCCCTAGTGCCATTTTAATTTCGGTCCTATCGTTAGCATTGCTGATTCTTTGGGAAACAGTTTTAACAAAAAAACATAAGTTTTTTCAATTTGTACAGGGTCCTGTAGTCGTTGTTTTAATGGGCATTGCAATGAACCTGCTGTTCCAATCAAATATCTTCAATTTTAAGCTGGATCCAGATCATCTGGTGAAGATTCCTGTTGCCAATAATTTAATCGAATTTTTCAAACAATTTACCTTGCCGGACTTTTCTGCAATAAGCCAGCTTCAAGTGTGGAAAACTGCTGTTGTATTATCCATTGTTGCAAGCCTGGAAACACTGCTATGTGTGGAAGCCACTGACAAGCTGGATCCATTCAAAAGGGTGACACCCACAAACAGAGAACTAAAAGCACAGGGACTTGGTAACATAGTAGCCGGATTGTGTGGCGGATTACCAATTACCCAGGTAATTGTTCGTAGCTCCGCAAACATTACATTTGGTGCAAAAACCAAACTTTCTGCAATACTGCATGGTATTTTCTTGTTAATCAGTGCTGCTACTATTGCTAAATTTCTAAATTTGATTCCCCTGGCAAGCCTTGCAGCTATATTAATCATGATAGGTTATAAGCTAGCAAACCCTGTAATGTTTAAACATTTATATCAACTAGGCTTTGAGCAATTTATCCCTTTTGTTGCCACCATTGTGGGCATTTTGGCAACTGACTTGCTTAAAGGAATTTGTATAGGTATGGCTTTTGGTATTTTTTATACCTTACGCCACAGCTATCTTAATGCCTATTATATGGAAGATACAATCACCAAGGAAAATGAGCATACGATTCACCATCTTGTATTGGCAGAAGAGGTATCTTTTTTTAATAAGGCCAGCATCATTCAAGCTTTGGATGATATCCCTCCTTATTCAAAAGTGATTATTGATTGTTCAAAATCAAAGTCTATTGCTTATGATGTTGTTGAATACATACGTGATTACAGGGTAAACGCAAAACAGAAAAACATTACTGTGGAAACGATAGATTTTATTGAATTCACCTAATACTTAGATTCTACCTGGGAGCATAACGATGAAAACATTGACCAAAGAAATGCAAGAAGCTATCACTCCCGCGATAGCATTGCACTTATTGCAAGAAGGAAACAAACGATTTGTAAATAACCTGAAAATCAATCGTAATTTGTTGCAGCAGGTGAATGAAACCTCTGATGGGCAACATCCCTTTGCAATCATTTTAAGCTGTATTGATTCACGAACCTCGGTTGAATTGATCTTTGATCAAGGTTTGGGTGATGTATTTAGTGTACGTATTGCGGGAACTATTATCAACGAAGACATCCTGGGAAGTATGGAGTTTGCTTGCAAAGTAGCAGGGGCTAAGATAATAGTGATTTTGGGGCATTCGAAATGCGGCGCGATAAAAGGTGCATGTGATCAAGTAGAAATGGGAAGTTTGACTGCCTTGTTAAGTAAAATACAACCAGCTGTAAGTGCTGAAAAAACCACAGTCGAAAATCGCACCTCATGTAACGAGGAGTTTGTAGAAAAGGTTACAACCATTAATGTGAAAAAAACGGTGCATGCTGTTATGGAACGTAGTCCCATTTTAAAAGAGCTTATTGCAACAGGCGAGTGCGGAATTATTGGCGGCATTCATGATATCTCAACAGGTCAAGTGCTCTTTTATCAAGACACCAAATTCGGTTTTTTTAAAGATTGAGCGTGACTAATTCCGGGGCAGTGGACAATTTGTCTTTTAAAAAAATCACATGCTGAAACGTGTTCGTGGCAAAAAACTGACGAACTATCAGCAATATATCGCGGGTACGCCGAAACGTCTATCTCCACAGCCCTTGGGCTTCAGATTATTTACGTTTTGGCAGTGCCACGAATAATGAGCCTGTGTGATTCAGATTGTTTGCCTCAACACCCGCCTGATCTCCCTCTCCCTTATAGACGTCAACATGAGCGCCCATAATCGCACCGCCTGTATCTTGAGCCACACACCACGAAGTAGATTTTTGGCAATTATAGGTAAAAATCATTCCAACAGGGATTACCTTGTGATCTGTCGCGCATGAAGCATGTGCTGTTAGAGTAATATTTTCTGAACCATAAGGCCCACCATCTTCTTTAATAAAAAATACAAAGCTTTGATCCCGATTTCGCAAGTCAGCGGCTTTATCGTGGTTAAGGCTATCCAGATATTGGCGAATTTGCTTTTCTGATGCAGCACTTTGTTTTATTTTTTTAGACACGTTACAGCGTAACTTTGCTTCATCATGGCATTTAGGATCTTTAGAACAACGTTCAATAGTATCAAGATTGCCACCACAGGTTGGGTCTTGGGCGCATTGAACCACACGGCCAAGCATGGTGCGTGGCCGGCCGTTGTAGCCATCGTAATTAAGATGAGATATTTTTCCATCAAGAATTAATGCGCCAGAGCCCTCAACCATTAAAAAAGCAGGGTCATTTGGGTCTTTAACATAGCCAATTATATATTTTTGATTTAAAGCCCCATGATCAATTTCTTCTCGGTCTGGTGCTATAGAGTATGTGCCATTGGCATTTTTAAGACAAAATCCGCGTACCATTTTGGTAAGCGGGTCAACTCCGCAAAGCGGAACTTTCAAATTAAATTTCTTACTTTCCAACGCAACATTTACAACACCTGGGTTACTGTAGATTGGATATAAAAACTCACCGCCAGGTTTCGTGCGGGCTTCAACGGCTGCTGGCGCGTAATAGGCAGTAAATTGAAAATCACCTTTTTTAAATCCTGCATGATTTTCAGGCCAGCCCTCGCTTTTGTACCAATCAAACTCAGTTTTGATGCTTGATAAATATTTTTGAAAATCACCATGGGCTTCTTTTGCAAGGGAGAGCATTTTTTTGTTGGTATCAAGGCACCATTCTTGGCGTTTGAACTGATGACCTGCAATAGTAACAGTCTGAAATTCACCCTGGTTTTGGCTGCAGTTTTCAATCTGATTATTTAATGCGTTGATAATTTCATCCATATTGCCCACAGGGTTATCTAATGGAAGCTCCGATGCGGAAATTTTATGAAATTTAAAGCGCAACACACCAGGCTCTTTGGCAGCCATTTTCTGTCTCGTGGTCAAATCAGCGAACCTTCTGACATCTAAACAGCGCTGGATTGAATCAGCTGGCAGGGCTGCTCGAGTTAAGATGCTAAAGGTCATTAGTGTAATTAACAGAACTGATTGAAACATTGTCATCCTTTACCCTGTATGGTTCGGCTTTGCCCAACCATTTTATGATGGTAACCAGGATTATATAGGTTATTGTCCAGGCATCAAAGGGATGTGTTTGGGAAAATTGGCTAAATCCTGAATCTGCAGTTATATCGATTTAAAATCTAGGTTATTATTTGTGTATTTTATAATAACAGGTTTGGTATGAGTTTCATTGAAAAATTAGATAGTCCTGGTGAGCATCCCATATTTCTTCAAGGTCTTTCGGGCCAACTTGAAGCGGTATTAACTGTGCCTGAACAGATAAGTTCCGCTTTGGTCGCTTTTCTTGGTCATCCTCATTCCTTACAAGGTGGAACGATGAATAATAAAGTCGTGACCACTATGGCACGGGCTTTTAAGGAACTGGGTATTCCCTCATTACGTTTTAATTTTCGTGGTGTTGGACAGTCTGCAGGCTCTTACAATGAGGGTATTGGTGAAAGTGAGGATATGATAGCCCTGGTTAAGGAATGGCAAAAAGAACAAGCGGATCTGAGACCTGTATTTGCTGGTTTCTCTTTTGGATCTTATGTTGCTTACAGAACTGCCGCACAATTGAAACACACAATGTTACTCACTATTGCACCACCAATACATCATTATAATTACAGAGAATTTAATCCCGCCCCCCATCCTTGGCTAATCATGCAAGGGGACGCAGATGAAGTAGTGCCTTATTCTTTAGTAATGGATTTTGCCAAACAGTGTTCTCCTGTATTACCGGTAATTGAATTTTCGAATACAGGACATTTTTTTCATGGGAAACTGGTAGAGCTTAAAAAGCGACTGATTGAATTCATGCACAGTCAGGTACCATCATTATGACATTAGTGGCTCAATATGAAGCAGCTATTCTGCGTAAAGATATTGGTAATGATCCACTACAAAGAGAAATATTGGAACACATGCAGCGGCTTGCCGATGAATTAAAAAAGCCTAAACCCTCCTGGTTTCATTGGGTAAAACACAATTCAATTAAAGGGTTGTACATTTATGGACCAGTTGGTGTTGGAAAAACATACTTGGTTGATTTGTTTTATCAGCATGTTGAAGAAAAACAAAAAGCACGATTTCATTTTCATCATTTTATGCAACAAATTGATACGCAACTGAGACGCGCACAAGGACAAAAAGATCCCTTGAAGCAAATTGCAAAAGATATTGCAAAATCAATTCGATTATTATGTTTTGATGAATTCTTGGTTCATGATGTGGCTTATGCAATGATCCTGGCCGAGTTGTTGCAGGCTTTGCATGCCCAGGGGGTTATTCTGGTGATCTCTTCTAACACAAAACCAGACGATTTATATCTCAACGGGGTTCAGCGTGTTCGATTTTTGCCGGCTATTGCGGTCATTAAAACTAATTGCGAAGTCCTTTTACTTGATGAAAACCGCGATTATCGCATGGGGAGACAGCCTTTACTCGATGCTTATCTGTACCCTTTGAATGAGGCCACTAAAAAAACAATGAAACAACAGTTTCTTCTTCTGGCTAATGGTGTTAGGGAACATGGTTGCATTACCATCCAAAATCGAGATATTCCATTTATTCGACGTGATGAAAAATCCATTTGGTTTGCTTTTGAGGTTCTGTGCAACCTGCCACGTAGTCAATTGGATTATTTAGAAATAGCCGATAAATTTGATAGTGTATTTGTTAGTGACATACCTTGTTTAACTGAAAATCATACAGCACAAACCATTATGTTTATTCACCTGATTGATGTGATGTACGATCGGGGAATTAATCTCATCATTTCTGCTGAAGTTCCTCTTGCCGATCTTTATGTTAAAGGTGAAATGAAAGATACCTTTACCCGCACCTTAAGTCGTTTAATAGAAATGCAATCTGTCGACTACCTCAGTCGTCATCCACGACGAATCGTTCAGGATATAGTGTGAAGGATCGGTTAAAAAGTGAACTCTATGAAGCTTCAACAGAGTCGGATAATCACCCGGGCTCTCCAATCAGGCTCCGATAAAAAATGGAGGATATACCTTATTTAGGGTCGAGATCCTCTGATAGATGGGCCTGGTCTAAATAGATTTTGGATAAATAATGTTTATTTTTTTGCTTAATTGAGAATGCTTCTCGATAGCATTTGTGGTATTATTAATTTATTAAACAATAGTGTGTTGTTACATCATGCAAATTAAAGATTTAGTGCGAGGTGATAGAGTTCGCTTGGTTGATTTTGGTTCTACTGAGTCGCAATACAGACACAGACTTTTGTCTTTGGGAGTAACCTGTGGTGTAGCGTTTTCCGTAACAAGAATCGCACCTTTAGGGTGTCCTGTACAAATTGAAGTCAGAGGTACCTCTTTAACTTTGCGCAAAGAAGAGGCGAGTCATTTAATATTGGAGCGTATATGACTCATGTATTATTAATAGGCAACCCTAATTGTGGTAAGACTACTCTGTTTAATGCGTTAACTGGTGATAATCAACGAGTAGGAAATTGGCCCGGGGTAACGGTTGAGAAGAAGACAGGCGTACTGACTTTTGATGAGCAAGCAATTGAAGTAACCGATTTGCCGGGGGTGTATTCCCTGATGGCAAATGCCAATGGTTTAAGTCAGGATGAACAAATTGCTGCCCAATCTATTGTTACTATGGACTCTGATTGCATTATTAATGTTATTGATGCTTGTCATCTTGAGCGACATTTGTATTTAACCAGTCAAATTTTAGAGCTTGGCAAGCCTGTCATTCTTGTGCTTAATATGATGGATATTGCCCAGCAACGCGGCATAGCCATTGATATCGATGCATTAGCAAAACAATTAGGTTGTCCAGTTATTCCAGTTCAAGCACATAAAAATATAGGCATTTCTACTCTTCTTCAGGCACTAGCTCAGTTCCCCAAAGTCACTCCACCGCTGGATCTCTCCTTGGTACCATCTGTTCAACACGCATTAAATACCCTGGAGCAAAAATTAATTAATAAAGGCTACAAGCAGGCACTTGCTTATTATTATTCTCGCAGGCTGGCAGAGGGCGATGCTTTACTTGAAGATGAGTTCCTTACGATGGATTTAAACCAGTGTCCTGAACCTGGGCTTGGTATCGATGTGTTACTCGCGGATGCTCGTTATCAGAAAATTCATGAAATTGTTTCTGTTGCTCAACAAAAGCATAGTGATGCCAGTGAGCATTTTACCGCAAAATTAGACAAAATCGTCTTGCATCGCTTTTGGGCTTTACCCATATTTTTTGCCATGATGTATTTGATGTTTTTATTTGCGATTAACATTGGTGGCGCCTTTCAGGATTTTTTTGACATCAGTACCGACACTCTTTTTGTCCAGGGAAGCGCGTGGTTGTTGCAACGATGGCACGCTCCCAACTGGTTAATTGCTATCATTGCCAATGGGATTGGAAAAGGAATAAATACTACCCTGACGTTTATTCCCGTTATTGCAGCTATGTTTTTCTTTCTATCGTTATTGGAAACCTCTGGTTACATGGCCAGAGCGGCTTTTGTCGTTGATAAAGCCATGCGTGCCATGGGTTTACCCGGGAAATCATTTGTACCTATGATTGTTGGTTTTGGATGTAATGTACCTGCAATTATGGCCGCACGTACCCTGGACTCAGAACGGGATCGTTTACTAACGGTGATGATGAGTCCTTTCATGTCTTGTAGCGCACGGTTGGCTATTTATGCGGTATTTGTTGCTGCATTTTTTCCAACAGGTGGTCAAAATGTAGTATTTTCTTTATATCTTGTTGGTATTTTGATGGCTGTATTTACCGGTCTCATCTTACGCAAGACGACCTTAAAAGGTCATGCCTCACCATTAATTCTAGAGCTCCCTGCTTATCATAAACCAGCAATTAGACGTTTGTTTAAAGAAACATTGCTTCGGCTGCGCTTTTTTGTTTTTCGAGCCGGAAAATTGATTATTCCCATTTGCGTTATTCTGGGTGGATTGAATGCTATTACTCTTGGCGGGGGAGTTAATTCAGGGGAAGCAAATACCGAATCACTGCTTTCTATAATGGGACAATGGATTACGCCTTTATTTGCCCCTATGGGTATTCATCAGGATAACTGGCCTGCAACAGTAGGGCTGTTAACAGGAATGTTGGCTAAAGAAGTAGTTGTGGGCACTTTAAATTCTCTCTATGCTCAACTAGGTCACCTGGGGGAAACGGCAACGGCTCATTTTGATTTATGGGGAGGAATTCAGACCTCCTTGTGGTCCATTCCGCATAATTTATCTCAACTAGGCTCTGCTTTATGGAATCCTGTAGTGGCTAGTGCAGCAGACAGCCAGTTATCTCAATCAGTTTATGGAATAATGTTTCAACGATTTGATGGCCAAATAGGGGCATATGCTTATTTACTTTTTGTTCTTCTCTATATTCCCTGCGTATCAACGATGGCTGTGATTCGTCAAGAAGCAAATAAGCAACTGATGTGGATCTCGGTTATTTGGTCCTTTATCATCGCTTATAGCGCAGCGGTTGTTTTTTATCAGGCCGCTAAATTTTTAGAACACCCCCAGTCTAGTTTGTTTTGGATAATAAGCATGTTACTTGGTTTAATGTTCGTTATTGTTCTTTTTGTTTATGGCGGACAAAGCCTGAGGAGGTCTAGTGCTGCTGCAAATACGTGATTATATCCGTCGTGAAAGGGTTGTAAGTACACAACAATTGACTCGGGAGTTTAATTTGGACCTGCTTGCTTTGCAGCCTATGTTGGATATATGGGTTAAAAAAGGAGCAATTCGAAAATGCCAAGAGAAAGCAAATTGTCAAAGTACTTGTTTTAAATGTCGCATTCAACCACCAGAGTATTATCAATACTTTTCTTCGAACTAATCTAATGGACTAGTTTTCCCTGTGATATAATGACTGATTAAAATAATTTAGTCGTAACTAGTTATATTTACGGGTTTTTTACCTTTAAAAACTCTATCCTTCGTGCTCATCAATTAAATTTGGGCTAATATAGCATTATAAACTTTTATATTTGGGTAAAAAATGCCTGATTCAGAGAATGAAGATAAACCCGGTATCAAAGAAACCACTCTTGATTTTCGTAAGCTTTCAATAGAACAAGATTTGAATAATCCTGTAACCATAGTAGAGCGGGTTTATCAAATTTGGTGGCATTGGGCCGATTTTCATCTCTACATCTCTTCCCCGCATATTGAAAGGATTTCTCCTCCAATAATTATTGAACCTGAAAGTCTCTCTGATAGCGATAACGAGCTTGAGTTTGTCTACTCTATCCATGATTCCGGGAATAAGCTGTCTGCTTCAAAAAGTGAAGATATGATGAGTGCCGGCATGTCGATGTGTAAATTATTTTTTACCATAGAAAAAATGATCAATATACTGATATCCCGCCTCAAATCCGGGGGAATAAGTACGGAGACGGAGGTTCAGGTAGCCTTTGGTGGACATGAAATTGCGCAAAGAAAGGCGTTTGAATCCATAATTAATTTAAGTTATAACGTTGTGGTTACTAATTTTGAACCAGGTGAATGGGGCGAACGATATTTGGAAAATGTGAAACGAATGGCGAGCAAGTACGGCTATCCTCCTGAGGCACCGCGTGAGACCTACAAACATTCCTATAACTCCAATTCTGCCGGAATAAAGCGCTAACTCAGGGGTTGCGTTTTTAAGAGATCTTAACTTCAGCTGAGATCTGTTGGTGCTTAATTTGCCGGGTTGCTTCGGTGCGCAGCAATGAATATAGTTTTTTATCTATCGATAAATTAAATGTTTAATAAAAAATTTTTTTAACGATTTGATTAAGAAGAAGCATCATCTCCCTTTACAATAAAGTAAGTCTTTGTCCACTGACCTAATATAATATGGCTTTGAGTGAAACAAAAAGGAGCTATAAATGTTGCGGGTAGGAAATACAGGATACGGGAGAGAATTTGTTGTCTGGTGAGCTTTTGCCGATCACGGGCAACCAATTCAATTCGCCATGCCCTCATTCCGAGAGTTTGTCCACCAGACCTCATTGAACTGTAATAATAAAATAATGCGACCCAGGCAAGGGTGAATTGATACCAGGGCGTTTCAGGGGAAACAGCGTGACCGTTGTTAAATAAAACGATTACCCCCGTTAAAACGAATAGCAGAACCAATACGATGATCGCATCATAGATCAATGCTCCAAAGTATCTTATGAAAAATTTCACATCAATTGACCTTAAGTTTTCCCAATTAAATTAGGGTCTGTTGACATTTCACCTGCCGCCTACGTGCCGCGGCTTGTCCGCGGCATCCAGTAGATAGTCAAATCAAAAACAGCACTACCTAATCCATTGAATAATAGGAGCAAACTCATAATTTAACGATTTTGATACCAAGTATAAAACGAGTTTGCAATGCTAAGATTAATGCTCAATGATGAGTTTTGGTCGAAGCTAAAGGAGATCATGCTACAGCATAGGATTTATGACAAGCCTAATCTTCGTATGGTAGTGGAAGCAATGTTATATCGTATGCGGGTTGGCTGCCCTTGGCGCGACCTAGCAGCAGAATTTGGATGCTGGAACTCAATCTAACAAAAATTTAATCGATGGTCATCAAAAGGTAAATTGATGAGCATATTCAAAGCACTTGTTCAAGAATCAGATCTTGAATGGGAGTTTATTGACGGCAGCATTGTAAAAGCGCACCAACACAGTGCTGGCGCAGCTTCTGAAGAAAATCAAGCTATTGGAAAATCCAGAGGGGGGCAATACAACAAAAATTCATATGGCTGTTGATGCTCATGGGTTACCCATCGATTTTGAAATAACTGGTGGTGAAATACACGACTGTAAAGTTGCACCAGAATTTATCGAAAAACTGCCTGCCGCAGGTCATACTATTGCTGATAAAGGTTATGATAGTGAAGAGGTAAGGGACACGGTTCGTCAAAAATCATCCATTCCAGTTATCCCAAGAAAGAATAATTCTAAAATTGGCAATATAGATATGGACTGGTGTCTATATCAATATAGGCATTTAGTTGAAAATTTATTCGCTAGAATAAAGCATTTTCGTGCAATTGCCACAAGATTTGATAAATTAAAGCGAAATTATGCTTCTGTTGTTGCTATGGCGTGTTTATTTTTATGGTTACCTATGTAGCATTTCTTGCGGTATTATCTGGATGTTTGTCCAACATCCAAGGAAATATAATGCATCCATCTTATGTTTATATTCTCGCAAATCAGCGTGAAAAACGTTTCAAAAATTGGCCAAGACAATGGAACATAAATTTAATCGAGAAATTTAATCCAGAATGGCGTGATCTGTATGAAGAAATTTGCCAATGATTTAGATCTAATGGATGCCGAGGACAAGCCGGGGCACGTAGACAGCAGGTGAAATGTCAACAGACCCTAGTCATTTCGCTCGCAAGGACGCGAGTTTTATAGTCTCTTAGATATGCATTGTTTTTGCAACAAAGTTGAGGCTCTCGATATAAAGTTTACTTAACTCCTGACCTTTGAACTGTTCAACCAAGCTAATTGTTGGGGAGTATTGATCAATAAGGCGATTGAAAACAAAGACTCCTGCAGTTCCGTCAAAGAGTAAATAGATTCAATTTCTTCCGCTTGAATCTTTAAAATAATTGGGTTAGGTATTTGAAGCTCAAATTCTTCAAGAGCTTTTTTTAAGGCAAAGGGCATAAACAAAGGCAACTGGGTATCCGAGTTATGGATGAGCTCCAAAAGAGTATTGGTCACTTCTTCATTGAATTTGAAATTTTGATAAGACAAAATTGCAAAGGCTACACATTTTAATCGTTGATTATACGTAGGCCTTTTAACAAGCATTTCGATCATATTGTAATCAGTTTATGTAATCATAGTACTGGTTTTAATAAATGAACAGAGTGTGATGCATTTTACTTTACGACTTAACTTTGCGTGATAAAAACTCAGTGCTATACTTCGCGAGTATGTATAGAATTTAGTTGTTCTAAGTGGTTCTATCTCTGCCTGTTTTTTGTTTTCTGGCAAAATAGTTGTCAATAAAGTTATGGTTTGAGAAAAAATCCTTACAAGGATTCCGTGAGGAAATGAACTTATTCGAGTTGTATTGGGGAAGGTGCTCTATTTAAAATATTTTCTAATGAGGAAGAAACAAATAGTGAACAAGAAAAGACCGGTTAATCTTGATTTAGGTAGTTTGAAATTTCCTCCTATGGCTATCGCTTCTATATTACATAGGATTTCAGGGCTTTTATTATTTATATTGCTGCCTGTTATGTTATTTATTCTGGGAAAATCTTTGCATTCTGAAGAAATTTTTGAACAGACAAAATCCATGCTAACCAGCCCTTATTACAAATTAGCGTTATGGGCTTTCAGCGCAGCGATGATCTATCATGTGCTTGCCGGTATAAGACATCTGCTTATGGATATGGGATTTGGCGAGCATCTTGAGACAGCGCGTCGCAGCGCCATTTTTGTTATCGTTCTTTCCGTTATTTTGACAATTTTTCTAGGAATTTGGATATGGTAAATAATGTCACGAGCCTAACAGGTAATGGGTTAAAAGACTGGTTGATTCAGCGAGTTACTGCAGTATATTTTGCAGTATATACCATTTTTTTATTTATTTTCTTGCTGTTACATCCTGATTTAAATTTTACACAATGGCATGAACTGTTTGCCAATCATGTATTCCAAATTGCAACAGCAATTGGGTTATTAGCCCTTACATTGCATGCCTGGGTAGGTATTTGGACAGTAACTACAGACTATATCAACTGTACCGCGATACGTTTATCGGTGCAGTTGATGGTTGTTTTATGGCTCCTTAGTCAGTTTATTTGGGGCTTAATGATCGTTTGGGGACAATGAGCATGACAATTGCACGCAACACATTTGATGCAGTAATTATTGGTGCTGGTGGTGCTGGAATGCGCGCAGCACTGCAGATGGCGAATTCAGGTTTAAAGGTCGCTTTGTTATCTAAAGTATTTCCTACGCGTTCTCATACTGTTTCGGCTCAGGGCGGAATTACTTCGGCACTTGGAAATGCTCATGAAGATGATTGGCGTTGGCATATGTACGATACGGTTAAAGGTGCTGATTATATTGGTGATCAGGACTGTATTGAGTATCTTTGTAAGACAGGACCTGAAGCCGTCTATGAATTAGAACATATGGGTTTGCCTTTTTCACGCATGGATAATGGTAAAATTTATCAGCGGCAATTTGGTGGTCAATCGAAGAATTTTGGTGGTGAACAAGCTGCTCGTACTTGTGCTGCGGCAGATAGAACCGGTCATGCATTACTACACACACTTTATCAACAAAATTTAAAAGCAAAAACACATGTGTTTAGTGAATGGTATGCTCTTGATTTTGTTAAGGACTCTCACGGGCGCATTGCAGGTGTTACTGCAATGAATATTGAGTCTGGTGACGTAGAGTTCTTTCAAACGCGAGTATGTATTCTTGCTACTGGCGGTGCTGGCCGTATTTATCAATCGACAACTAATGCTTTTATTAATACCGGCGATGGTTTTGGAATGGCTTTAAGAGCGGGAATTCCAGTGCAGGATATGGAAATGTGGCAATTTCATCCTACGGGGATAGCAGGAGCAGGAACTTTAGTAACTGAAGGCTGTCGGGGAGAAGGGGGCTATTTAATTAATAAAGACGGTGAACGTTTCATGGAGCGATATGCTCCCCGAGTTAAGGATTTGGCTTCGCGGGATGTGGTAGCTCGGTCCATGGCTTTAGAGATTCGTGCCGGTAAAGGTTTTGATCCTCAAGGTATTGATCACGTTAAACTCAAGCTGGATCACTTGGGCGCCGATCTTATTATGAAACGGCTTCCTGGTATTCGCGAGCTCTCTATGAAATTCGCCGGTGTAGATCCTATTTTAGAGCCTATACCAGTGGTACCTACCTGTCATTACAGTATGGGTGGAATACCAACGAATATGTATGGACAAGTGATTACTAAAAGTCAAGGACAAGAGCATATAGTAGAAGGCTTGTATGCTGTTGGTGAATGTGCTTGTGTTTCAGTGCATGGTGCCAATCGTTTAGGTGGTAATTCTTTATTGGATTTGGTTGTTTTTGGACGAGCGGCTGGTTTACACGTCGAGGAGTTATGGCAATCAAATCAATTACCCGATATGCCTTATATAAGTGAAGATGATATTGCTGCCTCGTTGGTTCGTTACACTCGTTGGGATCAGTCTAAAGATGGCGAGAGTCCCTCTGTAATTCGTGATGAAATGCAACGCGTGATGCAAGAGGATTTTGGTGTGTTCCGCACTGGTGAGGTAATGGCTTCCGGTTTAAAACGTTTGCAAGTACTTCGTGACCGATTAGCGCATGCTAAACTCGAAGATAAAAGTCATATATTTAATACAGAGCGTGTCGGTGCTTTAGAGTTAGATAATTTAATGGCAACAGCTTATGCTACAGCACAATCCGCAATTGCTCGAACAGAAAGCCGGGGAGCACACAGTCGGGAAGATTTCCCTGCACGAGATGATGCGAACTGGATTAAGCACACACTGTATTTTGAGGAAGATGAAATAATAGATTATCGTCCTGTGAATACATCACCTAAACATGTCGAGCCTTTAGAGCCGAAAGAACGCGTTTACTAAAGAGGATATATCATGGTCGATAGTAGAAATTTAATCTTGTCAATTTATCGCTATAATCCTGAGGTCGATGCCAAACCTTACATGAAAGATTATGAGCTGGCAATACCTGCTAAAAGCGATCCTATGCTGCTCACTTTGCTAGAGCGCTTGAAGGCCGAACAGGACTCTTCAATAACCTATAGAAGATCCTGCCGTGAAGGAGTATGTGGATCTGATGGTATGAATATCAATGGAACTAATGGATTAGCTTGTATTACCCACGTTTCAGACTTAAAGACTGACAAAATAGTGATTCGTCCATTACCTGGATTTCCGGTGATACGCGACTTAGCGGTTGATATGTCTCAATTTTATCACCAATACGAACGTATTGAGCCTTATTTGCAAAATGATAAGGTCGCTCCGGCTCAGGAACGGTTACAATCCCCTGAAGAGCGATCGCAGTTGGATGGACTATATGAGTGTATTTTATGTGCCTGTTGTACAAGCTCATGTCCTTCGTTCTGGTGGAATCCAGAAAAATTTGTAGGCCCTGCTGGACTGTTACAAGCAAGGCGATTTTTAGCAGACAGTCGCGATAAAGCAACAAATCATCGATTGGATAAATTACAAGATCCATTTAGTGTGTTTCGTTGCCGTACTATTATGAATTGCACGAATGTATGCCCGAAAGGACTCAATCCATCGCAAGCGATTGCCAAAATTCGCACACAAATGTTGACGCAGGAAACTTAATAGAAATTTTTTGTACTCAGCTAAATATCTGGGACATTGTCATAAGTTAAATGAATATTGTTGTTCCCACCACCGTCGGAATCGTTCACTGAGCCCTAAACCAGGCAGAATAGATTCCGTTGTGATGGGCAATATCATGATGATTTTGCTAGCTTCATGACGTGTGACCTGGTAAACCGTTTGGAGAGAATAATGAGCAGTTCCGATCTGCAAAATGAATGGGCTTCTTCCTATTTGTCTGGTGGAAGTATGGCTTACGTTGATAGTCTCTATGAGGACTATCTTGCTGACTCTGAATCAGTTTCAGACGATTGGAGGGCTGTTTTCAGCGCCCTGCCCAAAATTAACGGGGCAACGA
Organism: Legionella antarctica; assembly: GCF_011764505.1. Lineage (NCBI taxonomy): Bacteria > Pseudomonadati > Pseudomonadota > Gammaproteobacteria > Legionellales > Legionellaceae > Legionella > Legionella antarctica. The sequence goes on along the minus strand of NZ_AP022839.1, from coordinate 3,265,627 downwards.
AAGAAACATCTCACAGGGATATTCGTGATTATTTTCTGCAGAACGCAAATAAGAAAAGCAGTCCGGTAATTCAATCAACTGACAGTCAGCAATACCAGGTTGCCAACTTAATAAATGATTTTAGAGCTTTAGGGCATCATGCAGCACAACTTGATCCCTTGGAGATGACTGAGCGAGCACCTGTACCCGGTCTGGAATTAGCCTACCACCACTTAGATAAAACAGATAAAAATCGCAAGTTCTTTGCTGGCACAAACTTCAATAGTTCAGAAATGACCCTAGGTGAAATATACCAGGCACTGCAGGAGACTTATTGTGGCAGTATTGGTATTGAATACATGCACATCTCTGATGTTGAGGAAACGGAATGGTTACAAAAACAAATGGAGTCAGTAAGGGGACGAGCATCTTTTACCAAAACCAAAAAACTTGATATTTTAAAAGATTTGATTGCTGCAGATGGTTTGGAGCGTTATTTGGGTACCCGATACGTTGGACAAAAACGGTTTTCTCTTGAAGGAGGAGATTCGTTAATTCCCATGATGAAGGAAATTATTAATCGGGCCGGCGAAGAGGGTGTAAAAGAATTAGTGATCGGAATGGCGCATAGAGGCCGATTAAATGTATTGATTAATGTGCTTGGTAAAGAACCAGGAGATTTATTTCAGGAGTTTGAAGGAAAGGTTAAATATGATCGAACTGGTGATGTGAAATATCATTTAGGTTTCTCCTCAGATATTAAAACGGAGTCTGGAGCTATATTACATTTAGCTTTGGCGTTTAATCCATCGCATTTAGAAATTATTGGCCCGGTGGTTGAAGGTTCTGTGCGTTCTCGACTGAATCGTCGCAAAGATTTGATAAAAAAAGACACTGTTGTTCCAATTGTGCTTCATGGAGATGCTGCGTTTGCAGGTCAGGGAGTGGTCATGGAAACCTTTAATTTTTCACAAGCTCGTGGTTATTCCACTGGTGGTACCATTCATATAGTTATTAACAATCAAATAGGTTTCACAACCAGTAATCCTATTGATGCTCGTTCGACACTCTATTGTACCGATGTGGCTAAAATGGTTCAGGCTCCAATTCTTCATGTAAACGGTGATGATCCTGATGCTGTGGTTTTTGCAACCCAGATTGCTTTTAATTTTAGAATGAAATTTAAGCGAGATGTAGTTCTCGATCTCGTTTGCTACAGACGTAATGGTCATAACGAAGCGGATGAACCGGCGGTAACTCAACCGACCATGTATAAAAAAATCAAATCAATGCGCCCGTTACGTGAAATTTATGCTGAGCGATTGGTTCATTCAGGTTTGTTAACTGCCAAAGATGCAGAGCAGTTAGTCAATGACTATAGGGATGGTCTGGATCACAGTAAAGCGGTGGTAAATGTGGTCCATGAAAATTATGAAGGAAAATTTGCTATAGACTGGACGCCGTACATAAGCGCGAAATGGACGGATAAGGTCGATACCACGATTAGCAAAGCTGAATTAAAAAAATTGACGAAACAATTGAGTACTCTACCCGATGGGTTTAAGTTGCATCCCGTTGTCCAGCGTTTGTTGAATGAACGTGAGAAAATGACAGAGGGTGAAATCCCGATGAATTGGGGCTATGCAGAGACTATGGCTTATGCCAGCTTATTGCAGGAAGGTTTTGGAGTCAGATTATCGGGTCAGGACTGTGGACGTGGAACCTTTGCACACCGACATGCTGTTTTCCATGACGTAGAAACAGGTGAAACCTTCGTTCCACTAGAACAAATATCAACTGAAACTAAAAGATCATTTTCGGTAATCGATTCAGTATTATCTGAAGAAGCCGTGTTAGCTTTTGAATATGGATTTGCTTCCTCCGAACCTTCTTACTTAGTTCTTTGGGAAGCTCAATTTGGTGATTTTGCAAATGGGGCCCAAGTTGTAATGGATCAATTTATTAGTTCTGGCGAGCAAAAATGGGGCCGATTATGTGGTTTAGTGATGCTGCTGCCTCATGGTTATGAAGGACAAGGACCTGAACATTCATCAGCCCGGTTAGAGCGTTACATGCAACTTTGCGCTCAGCATAATATGCAGGTTTGTACGCCAACAACCCCAGCGCAAATTTTTCATTTATTACGCAGACAAGTCATTCGTAATTTCCGCAAGCCATTAATTGTAATGACTCCTAAAAGTTTGTTACGGCATAAATTGGCTGTTTCTCCTTTAGAAGACTTAATGAAGGGCAAGTTTTACACTGTTATCCCAGAAATTGATGCTATAGAAGAACAAAAAGTCAAAAAAGTGGTGTTATGTTGTGGTAAGGTTTATTATGATTTATTGCAAATGCGCCGTGACAGGAAATTGGAGCATGTAGCCATAGTGCGAATCGAGCAACTGTACCCATTTCCCAAGAAAGCGCTGATTGCTGAATTGGATAAATACCCAAAGGCTAAAGAAATAGTGTGGTGTCAGGAAGAGCCTAAAAACCAGGGGGTTTGGTTCTCTTCTCAGCACAATATGAAAGATTGCCTGCGTCCAGATCAAACCTTGGCTTATGCAGGTAGAGAATCTGCTGCTGCTCCAGCTGTAGGTAATCCTGCACTGCATGCTGAACAGCAAAATGCTTTGGTTGAGCAAGCTTTACTGGATAATAAATAAGGTTGCATCTGCTCACCATGAGTTTAAGATCGTGGTGAATAGGGGAGTTGGATAGTTTGCAAGGGAAGTATTGTAAAAAATAACCTCAAAGGAGGTGTATTTTTAGGTTAATCCCATGCTGTATCTGCGGTCCAATGAGTAGTACTGATTTTTACATAAGTTTAAACAATATAATGAGAAGGTATAACCATGTCTATTGAAGTCAAAGTACCTGTTCTACCCGAGTCAGTAGCCGACGCCACTATAGCCACGTGGCATAAAAAAGTGGGTGATAAAGTAACTCGCGATGAAAATTTAGTGGATCTGGAAACGGATAAAGTAGTGCTTGAAGTTCCAGCACCTGCCGATGGAATACTCTCTGAGATACAGTTCCAGGTTGGAGATACTGTAAATTCAGGTCAATTATTGGCAACAATTACTGAAGGCGCTTCTGCTGCGAGCTCTCCTGCTGCGAGCTCTCCTGCAAAAGAAGAAAAATCTTCTGCCAAAGAGTCGATAAGCGCCAGTGAAGATAAGTCTACAAGCCCAGTAGTCAGACGCATGCTTGCAGAAAATGATTTACAGCCACGGCAAATTCAAGGTTCGGGTAAAGAAGGACGAATTACAAAAGAGGATGTTATTTCCTTTATAGAATCCAACAGAGAAAAATCTGCTAAACCTGCCGAAAATAAAAAAGCGCAGCCTGTAACAACTCCTATGGGAGTTCGGGAAGAGCGACGTGTTCCTATGACCAGGTTAAGGGCTAAAATTGCCGAGCGTTTATTACAAGCACAGCATAATGCAGCCATGCTTACCACTTTTAATGAAGTGAATCTTAAAGCAGTGATGGACATGCGTGCCCAATACAAAGACAGCTTTGAGAAAAAACATGGTGTGAAATTAGGCTTCATGTCTTTTTTCGCTAAAGCGGTGGTTGAGTCATTAAAGCGTTTTCCTGCTGTGAATGCGTCTATAGATGGTCAAGATGTTGTTTATCATGGCTTTTATGATATTGGTATTGCCGTGTCTACTGAGAGAGGATTGGTAGTGCCTGTGATTCGAGATGCAGATCAAATGAGTATGGCCGAGATTGAACTGGCCATCAATGATGTTGCAGCAAAAGCCAGGTCAGGAAAATTATCAATGGAGGAAATGCAAGGGGGGACATTTACTATTACCAATGGTGGTGTATTTGGTTCTTTATTAGCTACTCCAATAATCAATCCTCCCCAAACAGGTATTTTAGGGATGCATAAAATCGAAGACCGACCTGTAGCAGAAAAAGGACAAGTTGTTATTCGTCCCATGATGTATGTGGCCCTGTCTTATGATCATCGCTTAATTGATGGAAAAGACTCAGTACAATTTTTGGTGAGTGTTAAAGAGTTATTAGAAGATCCAGCTCGTCTTTTACTTAATGTTTAATAATCACGTTTAACTGCAAAACCCGTGTAAACGGGTTTTGCTTTTTTAGAAAGGTAACGACAAATGAATTTACATGAATATCAAGCCAAGCAATTGTTCGCGAGCTATGGCTTGCCTACCCCTAATGGCGAAGTTGCATATAATGTTGATGATGCATTACAGGTAGCCTCCCAATTATCAACTCCTAAATGGGTAGTGAAAGCTCAAGTGCATGCTGGCGGAAGAGGTAAAGCTGGGGGTGTTAAAATAGTCTCTACTAAAGATGAGCTTGCTGCAATAACAAAATCATTACTGGGAACACGACTGGTTACTTATCAAACTGATGCACACGGCCAACCGGTTAATGCAGTATTAGTCGAAGAGACTTGTGATATCGCCAGAGAATTATATCTTGGTGCGGTTGTTGATAGAGCCACCCGTCGTGTCGTGATCATGGCTTCTACTGAAGGCGGCGTTGAGATAGAAAAAGTTGCTGAAGAAACCCCAGAGAAAATATTCAAAGTGATTGTAGATCCTTTAGTGGGGGTGATGCCTTTTCAATGTCGCGAAACAGGATTCAAGTTAGGTTTGAAAGACGAACAAATCAAACAATTTACTCATTTAATGATGTGTCTGGGTAAAATGTTTGTTGAGTGCGATCTGAGTTTACTGGAAATAAATCCCTTGGTAGTAACGAAATCAGGCCAGTTAATTTGTTTGGATGGTAAAATTAATATAGACGGTAATGCCTTATACAGACAACCCAAACTAAAAAGTATGCGTGATACCTCACAAGAAGATGATCGTGAAAACCGTGCCAGTGATTGGGAGTTGAATTATATTCCTCTTGATGGGACTATCGGCTGCATGGTAAATGGTGCGGGTTTGGCCATGGCAACAATGGACGTGATTAAACTTCATGGTGGTGAACCAGCAAACTTCCTTGACGTGGGTGGTGGTGCTACAAAGGAAAGAGTGAGTGAAGCACTCAAAATTATTTTATCTGATGAAAAAGTCAAAGGTATTTTAGTGAATATTTTTGGTGGCATCGTTCGTTGTGATCTCATTGCTGATGGGATTCTCGCTGCAGTTAAAGAAGTGGATGTGAAAATTCCTGTAGTCGTCAGACTTGAGGGTAATAATGCTCAACTAGGTGCTGATATTTTAAATAAAAGTGATTTGAACGTAATTGCAGCAACTAGTTTAACAGATGCGGCGCAGAAAATAGTCGCAGCGGTCGCTTAATTATTTATGGTATTGCATCAATGACAATCAGGTTTATTGACCCAAAATATTGAAGATTGGCTATGGCTGTTACGTTAAAACAGGTTATTGATGCAACAACGGTTTAAAATTTCGAGGTTAACAATGAGTGTATTAGTTAATAAGCAAACTAAAGTATTATGTCAGGGGTTTACCGGTAAACAAGGTACCTACCATTCTGAGCAAGCAATCGCTTATGGAACACATATGGTTGGTGGTGTCACACCAGGTAAAGGTGGTCAGTCGCATCTTGGTTTACCTGTATTTAATACCATGCGCGAAGCGGTGGAAGAAACTGGAGCTGATGCAAGTGTGATTTACGTGCCAGCCCCATTTTGTAAGGATTCTATCCTGGAGGCAGCAGAAGCTGGTATTAAACTGATAGTATGCATTACTGAAGGTGTTCCGGTTCTCGACATGCTGCAGATAAAGGTGTATCTGGAAAATAATACTCAGGCACGTTTAATTGGTCCCAATTGTCCTGGAATTATTACTCCTGGCGAATGCAAAATTGGTATTATGCCGGGATCAATCCATTTGCCCGGCAAAGTAGGGATCGTTTCACGTTCAGGCACCCTCACTTATGAGGCAGTAAAACAAACTACTGATAAAGGCTTTGGTCAGAGTACCTGCATAGGAATAGGTGGAGATCCAATTCCTGGAACTAATTTTATTGACGCTTTAGCTTTATTTGAAAAAGATCCACAAACACAGGCCATTATAATGGTTGGAGAAATTGGCGGTTCAGCAGAAGAAGAAGCAGCAGAATATATTAAATCCCATATAAGCAAACCAGTTGTCTCCTACATCGCGGGAGTTACAGCACCAGCTGGAAAACGTATGGGGCATGCCGGGGCAATTATATCTGGGGGTAAAGGAACTGCCGCAGAAAAATACGCTGCCCTGGAGGTCGCTGGTGTAAAAACAGTTCGTTCTCCGGCCGATTTAGGTGATGCGATTGCTGAAGTAACTGGCTGGTGATTTGAATTTTGATAACAGTATCAGTTTTCTGTAAGCCCATTCAGCTGAGCTGTTAAGTAAAGTCTGCTGAATAAAACTCAGGTGTTGCGAGCTTGGCGAAGCAATCCAGTTCGGATTTTTTTATGAAAATCAGTGCATTGCATTGTTACAAGTATATAGTGCTGATACTAAGATACTTCTCGTGCAGCTATGGGTTCAAGCTCATAGCCGCAATTTTAGGGTAATAGCATCTTTGAGCTCTTTAAGTTGATTTCACAGTCTATTTAATGAGCCGCTTCGCGCGGTGGAGAGAGGAGTCGATTTTAATTGGTGACACGTCTTAATTTTTTAATAATTCACCCACTCGCAAAATATGGATTCTTGATCGTATAATTGCCATCAGTATTTCACTACATGGTGTTTTATGAATAACTTTAGAACTCTTGCAGATATAAGACGAGATTACGGTGAATTAAGTTTAAGCGAGGACTCTGCCTCCCTGAATCCAATAGCTCAATTTAAAGTTTGGTTGGAGGATGTATTAAAAAATGAAAAAAATGATCCTACGGCGATGGTGCTATCCACAGTTGATGAAAAAAATTGCCCAGATTCGAGAGTGGTTTTATTAAAAGGTTTGCAGGAAGGTAATTTTGTTTTTTACACTAATTATCAAAGTGCCAAGGCAATACAAATTCAAAATAATCCCTATGCTGCACTAAATTTTTACTGGCCACAAATGGCCAGGCAGGTACGAATTCGGGGTCGTATAAAAAAAGTAAGTAAAGCACAATCAGATGAGTATTTCTCTTCAAGACCTGTTAAAAGTCAATTAAGCGCTATAGTGTCCCCTCAAAGTCAGGAAATACAGGATAGAGATTTTTTGGAACATGCTTTAAATGAGTTAATTTTACAGCAGGGCCAAGAATTAGTGGTCAGGCCAAATAACTGGGGTGGATACATGATTATTCCAGATGAAATTGAGTTCTGGCAAGGACGTGATAGCCGTTTACATGACAGGATTCAATATTATCGCTTAGAAGGAAAGTGGGAGCATCGTCGTTTGGCTCCATAATGGTTATAATAGGGGCTGATTATTCAAGGTAATGCTTATATTTCTGCTATTTTTTTACATTCCTTCAAACGGCAGAATTTGCCGGGCGCCTAAAATTCCCTTCTATTTTTCTCCAGAGACTTACCAATTAATGTGGGTTAAATCATGAAAGAAAAAAATTCTGAAATATTGGCCTGATACTTGCATCTCTATATACAAAATCAAAATCGATAATCAGAGCATTGATTTTTATTCAGAAATAAAAAATAGTTTTGTCAAAAAAATGTAAATATTTTATTTCGGAGAGCACGCAGTAGAATAAAGTCGTAAAATTGCTTTAAGTGCAGAAAATATCTTTGGAAACAATGAAATTTATGCATGAGCTTTAATTTAAACACAGGAGTAAAGACAGTTGAATAAAGGCAATTATATATTGGATCCATAAAGAGAGGATACGAACATGAACGACACAACAGCCTTATTACCACACATTAAATTAAGATTTAACATTGATCATCCAAGTTACGAAGAGTGTTATCTCTTTGGCTACGAGTGTGCTATTTTGGAAGTGACTGAGGAAGATAATCCATTCCGAGAAGGCTCTCAAGAAGCAGAACAATGGCTAGAGGGCTGGTGGGCAGGAGCGTATGGTGAAAAACCTCTATTTGATATGAGTAGTCTTGAAGAGGAAGAACTCAAAGAAGTACGTATTGAAAAAGTAATTGCTGCAAATGATCAACAATATTGTCAGAAAAACAGTTTTCTATCTTTAGTTTTTGAAATTAGTGGTGCGATAGCAGCTTCAGCAATAGTAGGTTATCAGTTACTTGAGCTAGTAGCGTGATGTTCGCATCCAATTGAAGAGCATGGTGTTAATGCTTCTTCAATTGGATATGAATACCCAAGGGCTTAAAAAAATAATGTTATTTGAAAAACTTCAGAACCATAGATCTCATTCTTGCAGTTTCTGAAGGATTAAATTCTTTGTAAAATTCACTTCCAATATTAAGACATACTGTGACGTTTTCTCCCAATCCCTTCAATAAATCAACTCCGGATAATCTGAGCAATTTTATTTCTGTACTGATTTCAGCTGCCCAGGCATCTAGGTAGTTCATCTCGGTAAACACTGGAAGAAAAAGGTTAGCAGTATCCTGCAAGAATAATACCTTGGGATTTTCATCATCAGTGCTTTGTTCTATCGGAATAATAAAGTTGGCTTTAATAAATTCCAGGTAGGCTTTATTTGCTTCCTTCAAATTTCCAGAAGATTGAAGTGCCTCTTTAATAGCGGAGTTAAGACTGTTCATTATTATTTCTTATAAAAAAGAACTATTATAACTGAGTCTGGTAGCTATCGCTAATAACAACAGCTGAACTCCAGCCACGAGACTACTTGCGTGGATCGCTTTCTTAATCCTAGGAACATTATCCTTCACTGTGTTTCAATAGAATAAGATTCCTGGTCAAATTGAGAAGTTACTTTCATCAAAGCAAGATTAATGTCACACTCAAAGGATCGCTAAAATGGTCTTCCTGCTTTTTACGTCCTTACGTGTTGAAATAACTTGCAACAACAGTATAATGAATGCTGGATTTTGCTGATTTATTGATCAGATTTTAAATAAATATGGCATACGGTTAACGCTTGAAAATATTTTGCAATATTTGGAACTTACTTGTTAGCTAGGCGATTATCACTTTGCTTTTCTGGAGTATGAATATTCACAAGAGTTATCTTGAAAGCCATACACTCTAATTTAATATAATCTGTGATGAGCTGATAAGTGATAAATTTATTAGATTAGTCATCGGATCAGGACTGTAATAAGTAGAGAACTCATGAATGAAATTAATGTGTCTAAATTGGAAATTAAGCGTAAAAATAATTTGGGATTTGCTTGGTTAGTTTGGGGTCTGGCTGCTGCATTTTATTTTTCTGACTACTTGGCCCGAGTCGCTCCAGGTGTTATGCACCGCTACTTGCAAATGGATTTTGGTATTAATGAAGCTGGCTTTGGCATATTGACCGCTTCGTTTTATGTTCCTTATATTTTAATGCAAATCCCGGTGGGGTTGACTGTTGACCGTCTGAGTATTCGTTGGTTACTGACTGTTATGTCTTTAGTGACCGCTTTTGGCTGCTGTGTTTTTGGTCTGGCAGATGGACTAATGATGGCATCTATAGGCAGAATGTTAATCGGGTTTAGTGCTGCTTTTGCTTTTGTTTGTTCCCTTAGACTTGCTACGTCATGGTTTCCTCCAACCATGCTTGGTTTGTTATCCGGTTTAACCCAATCATTAGGTATGCTTGGTGCAGCAGCTGGCGAGGCCCCAGTTTCGTTTTTAGTTAGTAATGTAGGCTGGCGCCACAGTATGTTAATCATTGCATTTCTTTTTATTGCACTGGCTGGTCTGCTATATCAATTTATCCAAGATAAGCCAGGTGGACAGCGCCATGAAGTTCAATCAGCTAATAAGGTAAGCATTTTTCAAAGTTTAAAGATTATCTTATCAAGTCGACAAACCTGGCTTAATGCCTTATATGCTGGATTTTTATTTGGACCTACTGCGGTAATAGGTGAGGCAATTGGTCCTGCTTATTTGCAGTATGGACGTGGTTTAGGAATGCACGCAGCAGCTTTTGCAACAGGCTTAATTTTTATTGGATGGGGTATCAGTGGCCCTTTATCCGGCTGGTTGTCCGATAAAATGGGGCGTCGTAAACCGCTGATGATCGTGTCGGCTCTTTGTGGGATAGTTTTAACTACCCTTTTTGTGTTTCTGCCTCATTTAAGTCAAACTACAGCTTACTTAATATTTTTTGCCTTTGGTGTTACTAATACTGGTGTTGCCATTGCGTATGCTGTTTCTACTGAGCTACATGACAGAAATGTGGTAGGTACCTCCATTGCATTTACTAATATGACTTCAATTTTTGTTGGTGCGATGTTACAACCCTTGGTTGGAAGATTGGTTGATATGGTTTCGGGTTCCCGTGCTTATAATGTTGAAAGTTTATTGCTCTCGGATTTTCAGGCTGGGCTAAAAATCCTGCCTTTATGTTCTGTAGTCGCTTTAGTTTTAGCGTTTACTATTAAAGAAACATATTGTAAGCCTGTGAAACATGGATGACCACTTAAAAACACTCAAATCTGATCGTTCAGCATCATCTTAAAAGGTGCTGAACTCGATAATATTATTTCGTTTACTTTCAATCTTCTTTCAATAGAATATCGCACTCTTAGGTTATTTACTGTTATACTTTTACCAGCGCTTTGCTGGACTAGAGTAATGCTGCTCGCAAACTAATAACATGGAGATAATAATGAAAAAACTTGCAGGATTAATAATTATCCTGGCTGTTTTAATCCTAGGCGGATATTATGGCATGGGAGTTCTTACTGAAAGAACAATCAAAAAGAACATAGAGGTAATTAACCAAACTAATGGTTTGTTTGCTCAAATAGAGCAATATGACAGAAGTTGGTTCAGTTCTGATGCCAAAATTAAATGGCGTTTACATATTCCTGAGCGTGTGATCACTGCTGATGATGGTAAGTCACAAACTGTTGCAGCTCAGGATTATCAAATGGAAATGCCTGTTAAAATCCATCATGGTCCTTTTATCTATGCCAACAATCGTTTGCGTTTTGGAATGGGTTATGCTGAAACCGCATTCAATATTCCAGAGCAGTATAATCAAAAATTCGATGAAACATTCTCCAAAGATTCACAAAAACCACAATTAGATTTAAGCATTTTTGTAAACTACCTAAACAAGAGCACTGTAGAGTTATCTCTTCCTTCATTTAAACTAATATCTAAAGATGGTACAGGCAATTTTGATTGGATGGGAATGAACAGCACCACACAAATGTCTTCTGATATGACCAAAGTAAATGGAGATATTCTTATAGATGGCATGACGATGTCTAAAGATGATACCAAGGTCACTTTAGGTAAAGTATCAAGTGACTTCAATTTACATCAAACTCCTGCAGGACTATACTTGGGCGATGCAAAACTTTCATTACCTACTTTTGATGTAATGGTGAAAGATAAAAAGATGTTTGAAGTCAGTGAGTTTACTGTAAGTTCAGATAGTGATATTAAGGACAAACTCTTTGGCACTCAGTTTAACCTTGCGGTAAAATCTGTCGTTGCTAATGGACTAAATTATGGGCCAGGTGTACTTGAGGTTTCTCTTCGCAATCTTGATGCAGAAGTTCTTGCAGATATAAACAAACAAGCGAATGCGATGCAAAATGGTACCGATGCCGAGCGTCAAAAAGCGATGATGGCAATGCTTCCTGAGTTGCCCAAGTTGTTTAATAAAGGTGCTGAGTTTGAAGTTTCCAAGTTAAGCCTCAAAATACCTGAAGGAGTAATTGAAGGTAACCTGCTTGTTTCATTACCTCCAGGTGATAGTTCAAATCCGTTTGAACTGATCCAAAAGATCCAAGGTAATGCAATGCTGAAAATGCCCAAATTACTCGTGAAACAACTGATGCAGCAATCAGTGATGCAACAAATGTCAAAACAGCCTGATGTGCAACAAGCTCTGCTCCAGCAGATGCAAAATACGCAGCAAGCAAATAGTCAACCACAAGCGACTCAGCCTCCACCAAGTCAGGAGCAGTTAGCAGGAATGCAAGCTGACAAACAAATTGGAGCTATGGAGCAAAACGGTTTGATTAGAAGCCAGGATGCTGACTATGTGACCGAAGTTAAATTGGAGCAAGGTAAATTCTCAGTTAATGGAAAACCCTTTGATCCTGCAATGCTGAAATAGTAGCTATTTGGTACAGGATAAGCTGCTTAATACAGCTTATCCTGTTATATTTACAAAGGATTTTGAAGGAGCATCAAGCAAAGGGATAAACGTATATATTGAATATTAATATAGTTTTTTCCGTTCTACTCTTGTCTCGAATTGCTCAATTCGGTAATATACCGTTTTTAAAAGGAGGAGCTAAAAATAATGACAACAATCAGTAATGATGCGGGGGATACCACAGCATCACTGGCCGAAAGCGTAACTCACTCAGTACAAAAATATTTTTCAGAGCTTAAGGGAACTGATCCTGTTGACTTATACCAGTTTGTACTTGAAGAAATTGAGACACCTCTCTTTCGTGCAGTCATGGAACATTGCAAGTATAATCAGTCCCGTGCCGCTATTATGCTGGGAATCAGTCGTGGAACTCTAAGAACTAAATTACGACGATATTTTGATGATAAATACGTTGGTACACGTGATTAATAAATTTATACTATAATAGAAAAAGGGAGCTTCACTCCCTTTTTTTGTATTTTATTAAAGCTCGCCTGACTCTTTTTTCGATTGCAACTATCAAAATTATTCCGGTGATTAAGATAATTATTGCAGATATAGGCGTGCCATAAAAATATGATTTTCATAGTTCCCATCAATGCAAACAGCATTCTTGTGAATCCCTTCTCCTTTGCTTTTTGAAGAGTTGTTTCCATTAATGCTTTTCCTATGCCTTTACTTCTATAGGGAGCTAGTACACCAATGCCTAATGAGCCAATGTGAGCGAAAACAGGTCGATCGAGTGCAGTGATATCACACCAACCAATTATTTTTCCCTCAACTATTGCAACCAGATGAGGCCAATTTTTTTAACAAAAAACAGGCTGGTGTAGCCTGTTCGATTTTAGAACTTCCTAACTTTAAAATCCCATATCACTTTATTATTTTATTATACCAGGCTAAAAGTGGTTCCATTCAATTAATCTGTTCTGAAAATTTACCATCCGTCCGCCAGCGTATTAAAGCCAGACGGTTACAGCCGATCAGTTTTTCTAGAACAGTGATAAACAGGGATTAATTCTCAGTATTATATATTGGAGTGTCCATTATAGTGATTAAGTAGGTTGAAAATGATCTATCGCTGCCAGCCAAGGAAGCGAGGAACGAGCGAGGCTGGTAGTCCCTGGTAGCCTTAGAGCCGGATGTTTTGCCGCAGGCAAAATATAAGGCATCCGAAAAGGCGTCAGTCATTGGGGTAGCGTTGTTTTTGAACCCCGAATGGGGTGAAAAAACAAGCGGACACAGGACGGCCAGGGCCGCCGGAGGCATACTTGTCGCGTTTGCGAGTCGATTTCAGCCATGGATGGCTAAAATCAATCACGAGCTTAGCGACACTATCGAGAAAGGTTAATACCTGCAAAAAAATCAAATCTTAGTCAAAAATATCCCGCAATAATGGGCTTAGAGGGTTCTTTTAATAGTCTCTTAATATTCATTGTCTACAATTACCAAACACAATGCTTATGTATGGAGCTAGTCATGACGAAATCTAGAGAATATACAAATGAATGTCCAATTACATTTGACATTATTACAGCTGAGAATGGAATAATGGTTATTACTTTTGATCTCCATAGTCAAAATGACAAACCCAGCGTTACATATTATACTCAAGAAGGTTTTGAAACAGGTTGGCAAAAAGGTTGTTGTCCTGAATCGTTGAGGAGACACTGCATGTCCGTAGCCCTGTCGGACCTAACCGATGAACAATTATCAAGCCTGAACGTACCTGGTCAGTCTGATGCTTTACAAAATGGTGGAAAGGATAATTTTCACAAAAAATCTTATGCCAGCGTGTTTTTTAAGTCGATTGAAGCAAGCCACAAAATCCAACAAATTTTAGATGGTTTTAAAGTAAAAATTGACACTGTCGGGCAGCATCACATGGATGCAATAAAAGTAGCAGAAGATTTATATAAGGACTTAACCAAACTCAATGAAAATACGTTTAATAAACTAGATGATGAAAAATTAGCTGCTTTTCCTCAACAGGCACAAAGTCTGATCACTATTGCAACGCCTTTATTGCAAAAAGATTTGGGTTGGGGAAGTTACTTGACTAATCTTGCAACGGAACTTTGCAATAGCGCAGTAAAATTCTTTACCGTTGGTCGTCATCCAGGCTTCTTTAAGGTAAAGGATTCTGGCGCAGTCGAAAATGCAAAAGAATTGGAGAGAGAGTTAAAACAACTTTATTCTCCTAAATTAGATTAACGACTGTAAATAAAAGGAGGGCTATTTCGCTTCAAATCTTGAAAATTCGATAGCTTTGCAGCGATAGAAATACCCTACATTCTAGCCATGAAGTGCTTGAAATGACCGTTGTAAAACAATACCTGTATTGTATTTAATCGCTGTCCTATTAGTGGTACTGGTTTTATTAGATTTTCCAGGATAAAATTATACCCAGATCCGAAGAAGAGGATTAGGAAAAATTGATGAGATAGGATTTGCCCAGTAGTTGTCCCTTATACTACTGACAAAAATCTAATTGAGCTTGCTCAGGCTCTGAATCATAATAAGATTCTGAATCATAAAAGGATTCTGAATCATAAAAGGACTCTGAATCATAATGGGAATCACCTTCGGATTTATAATCTGTAGCACTGTTTTCAGATTCTACTGGGGTATCTCCAGAGACTTTTTCAATTGTCCCAAAGAATCGACTTGAAACAGAATGAGTTCGAAGGGTAGTTGGGAGTATTTTGGAGACTGCTTGGGTGCTCCAGTTAAAAAAATAACCCACATTTTGTATAACAGTATTTGTTACACTAGCAGCTTTTTCACCAACCAAAGGTCCAATCAAGGTGCCGGCAACGCTACCCCCTAATAAAGCGCTTAAATATATTCCACGCATCATAGCCTCTTCATTAGCATATATTTCAGAAAGATACATAAATAGACCGGAAATATTTGCTAGAGTTCTAATTAGCTCAATCCATTTAATGAGGTGAAGATCATTAACTCGAGCCAGGAACTCTAATAAAGCTATAGCATTGATGGAGTTGAAAGCTGAATCTTGCAGGTAAATTCGCAACATGGTTGCAGAAAGTAAAGATACCAGTTCAGTATTTTTTTGATCAAGATTTATAAATTCCAGATTCATCAATAATGAAGCAAGAGTTTTTTCTATAGAGCCATTTAAAAAACCTAAAAAAAGAGAGTTATAGTACTTTCCAACAGGAGAAGAAGTGGGTAAAGGTGGATATAAGGCGCTGCATATTTGTTTATCCATAGGGCCTGGATAAATTGCGTAGGATTGATCACCGCAATATTCTTTAGTTGTACAGTTATTAACAGTTGAGCGAAGCAGCTGATTATAGGTCATGGTGGAACAACCCAAGCCTTCTTTTGTGGTCATTAATTGTTGTTTGATTGAGTCGACTTCATGGACGTGTTCCAATCCCAAGGCATGCCCTATTTCATGAAAAAGTGTTTTTACTTGAAAGGGAGTTGAAATAATATTGGGAAGACATACCAGTACGTCATCGATACTGGTACCGGTTATTCTGGGATAAGCTACTCCACTTGCAGGCCCGAGATTATCGCAACCGATGAAAGTAATACCTCTTTGATTCACAAGAAGCTTTTCTACATAATTAAACTTAATGGTTTCACCACAAGCCAGACGCCAAAGCTCTAAAGAGAGTCCAACTTTTTCTCGAGTTTCCGCTGACAGAGATTTTAGAGTGGCATCTGAATACGTATCGTAGATAACCTTTGTGACATCTGATGATAGAAAACCCGGATAAAAAGTATAATTAATAGTGGTTATTTTTTTACCAGGAGTACCAGGCCATTTTGCGTATACAACCTTTTGCAATTCATCTAAGGTTAATTGCGGGCATAAATCTTCAATTTTCTCTTTCAAAATTATCAAACTAATAAGTAAAACTGAACATATAATAAGCCAAATGGATTAAGGAAGTATTAAGTGTATAGTCCTTAGTTTAAGGTAAGTTTGTTAGGACGAACTGGTAGAATGGTAAACTTAAGAAATAAAAAGTTGGGTGCTTTATCCATTGACTGAGCCCCATTATTTTTCTGTAGCAAAGCCTCGGAGCTACCCTGTTCTTAAATTCGTACTATTAAAAGAGATGAGCTTACCGTTTGTAAACGTTTTTTCAAAAAAAAAGATATTCTTTTTTTTAAACAAAATCATTGTAGCACTCCTTGTTCCATATGCCTGACCAGGTATATCCACGAAAATTGAACTAAGTGATTTCTCTACATTCATGGGGACACCGGTATTCGGCAATAAATTATCTGGTGCAAGCGTTCTGTCTTCTAAAATAGGGTATAACATCTTTGCTATCATCCCAGGGTCCTCATAGGTTATCAGGTCGACTAATAAATGATTAAATAAGTTCTTGGCTTTTAATACCTTATACCAGGGAGTGTCTAATAAATGATTACTGATGCCATACAAACCAGAGATTAGATCGGTGGTTTTATTTATTACATTAGAATAGTAAACAACATTCGTTCTATCCCCAACAATCATATTGAATGGATTGTAGGTGTTGGCAACTGCCTCGATTGTTTTTACATAAGCTGAGGGCGAAGTATCTTTACTCTCAAATAGGAATTTTTTTGCTAAAAGTCCTCGCGATTGCATCGATAATCTATAACCGTCAGGGCTCCTATAGTTGGTTATAAGGGAAAATTTTCCATCTCTATTAACACCCAGCCAGGTACCACCTCTCATTAAATCTTTACCAGAAAATACATTAGAGTTTTCCTGCCAATAACGAGCAGGGTCAGTTGCTCTTTTATAAAACTCATCACGATTGGATAAAATGATAATGGGATATAGCGGATGTTGGTCTAAAGCTATCATGGCAAGACACATGCTTGTTCTCAAAATATTTAATTGCCTACATTAACTTTAGAACATCTTTGGCGGATAGTTGTATAAGGAAGGAATATATCGATATATAATTAATGTGGGATGCTATATCCGTGACATCTTTTGCTGTCGTCGAGATGATGGGAGGCATATTAGAAAAATGACTGGTTTACCTCCTGAATGACAGGGTGTATAAGGCTTTACTTGTTATTTTAATTTTGTTTCTCTTCCAGCCAGCGAGTTGCAGCCAGGTATTTATTGGTTACCCCCAGCTTTTTATTGGCATTTTGTAAATGAAAATTACAGGTTCGTTGGGTAATACCCAAATTTTTTGCAATCATCCCAATGCGAATACCCTGTGCCGTTAACTCAAGACATTGCTGTTCTCGATTGGTTAAATGTATTTTTGAGTCTTCTTGCTCGGATAGCAGTAATTTCCTTAAGTAATGAAAATAATACTGCGCAATTGTCATCCACTGATATTGTTTATTTTGCCACTGTTCTAATCCATTCTGATGCACCCGTTGATGCAATACTAGTACGACAAAATCACCGAATGAACCATGGACGGGTATATTAAGCCCCTTTTCTATCCCAAAATCGATGGATTCTTTTCGTATCCGCTGCTCACGGCTATTTTTGGCCTGGGCTAATTGTTGATTCACATTCCAATAAACAGGGATAAGTGAGTGTTCCGAAGATTCCAGTGTTCTATCGATATCGGCATATTTTTGTTCCAGATAATGCTGATGCCATGGGAGCAGTGGGGGACTGACCCAGTCATAAATGATTTGGCTGCCTGTTTTGGTGTGGTACTTATAAAATGTAAATGCGAGACTTGTTATCCCTTCTTTGGCAAAAAATTCGATAATGATCCGTTTTAAGGTATCTACTGTGAGGCTTTCAGACATTTGACAAGTCAACTCATGCATTTTTCCTCCAAAACCTGTTATAAAAGACAGGTTATTAATCCGTCTGTGATGCAATATTATACACATTTTATCAAATAAATTCACTGGAGAACATTGTGATAAAAACGATACCGTTGATTTCCTTAATCCCGGGAGTGGCTCTGGCAACTATCCTTACCAATAATATAGAAGGAGTAGGGCCTAAAGGTATTTTGAAACCCTATGTTTGCATTCAAAAAAGTCAGCTAAAGCTAGCTCCAGACAGCTCAGTAGATGTCGGAACAGTTAGCTATGCGGGCGCCGCACTTCGCTTCAATGGTTGTGACGTAAGTAATACGTACTTGGGGTGGATGAACCTTAATTTAAGTAAAGAAGGGAATACAATAATAAGTTATCTACCTCCAGAGGGTATACATATCCAATATAGTAATCCTGGAATTGATAATAAGGGGCGGATCAGCGGGTCTATAGCCTATACACCTATTGAAATTAATGAGGACTTAGTTAGAGCTCAACCTGCTACTAATTGGCAATTCGCAGGGATTAATTTATCTGGTCTTGAGTTTGGAAAGGTGATTGATCCCGCAGTAGTTCCTAACCTATCTATTCTTGATCAAAATAGCCCTTATTCTGATCTTAAAGATACTGTTTTTTTTATTGAAGCGGGCATGAATACTGTAAGAATCCCTGTAAGTTGGGGGTATTTACAATTGGATGGTCCTGGTACTGGTAGTATCAATAGGGACTATTATGTCAATTATATCAAGCCCCTCTTGCAAACTTTGACCAAGGCTAAAGTACATGCTGTTGTAGATTTACATGCTTATATGCGCTATTCGAAATTTGGTGAGCAGTATTCAGGTTGTTTTGGAGATGCTTCTTGTCCAGATGGTGATTTAATTTTAGATGAAAAGGCTTATCAATCCGCATGGGGACAATTAGTTACCCTCATCCAAGAAGACATCAGCATTGATAAAGAATATATTGTGATTGATCTAATGAATGAGCCTGTTGCGGTTCCAGATGATAAAGTTTTTACAATCCAAGTCGCTTTGATAAAAATGCTTCGTGCTCAGCAATTTAAGGGTACAATTTTAATAGAAGGGAATAATTGGACGGGTCTTCATTCCTGGACCACTGGAGAATGGACGGGAGGCGATGGGAAAGTCTATACCAATGCGAGTTTATTTACTCGGGAGAATTTTGCTAAATCAGGAATAACTGATTTAGATAATATAGTTATTAACGTGCATCAATATCTGGATAGTGATTATAGTGGAACTCATGATACCTGCCAGCAAGATCTTAAAACAGAAGGTCCAGATGGATTTAATTTAGATGCTTTTACTCAATATTTGGAAAAAAATCGGCTTAAAGCGATGGTCACTGAGTTCGGCACAGGGAATAATGCTTCAAGCTGCAGTCAGCCTCTTAATGAATTCATGCAATACATGCAAGATAATGCAATCAAAGATAAAGATTTTGGCTTTGTAGGCTGGACAATCTGGTCGACAGGGCATGGCTGGGGTGGCTACAATTTTCGTGTAAAACCAGATTCCTATCAGATGCACGTATTGAATCAGTATTTATAATTTTTCATTCCAGCAGATTAGAAATAGACCTAGCAGATAAGCATAGAGCTGAGAGGTTTGAGGTATCGCCCGTATTACGTTGTTCAAATACGGGCTATGAGCGATTTACTCAGCAAACATTGAGCTGACAGATTCTTCGACATTTACTCGTTTAATTGCCTGGGCAAGCATATCCGCAAGGCTAACCACGCGAATTTTTTCGCAGTTTCGTCCTTCTTCTGATAATGGGATGGTATCCGTTATAACGACTTCATCAAGTCCGGAATGTTTGATGTTATTCACCGCAGGACCAGATAATACCGGATGAGTGATATATGCCCGCACACTTTTTGCTCCATTTTTCTTTAGTTCGTGTGCAGCGGAACATAAGGTTCCTGCTGTATCTACAATATCATCTACAATGATACAATTTTTATCAGCAGGTTCGCCAATAATGTGCATTACTTCAGATTTATTTGGCCCACTTCGGCGTTTATCAATGATTGATAACTCAGCATCATCGAGTCTTTTTGCCATTGCTCTGGCTCTGACGACACCTCCGACATCTGGAGAGACTACCATGATATTATCTAAATTCTGGTTCTTAATGTCTTCTAGAAGAATAGGCGTTGAATAAACGTTATCAACGGGCATATAGAAAAATCCCTGGATTTGATCGGCATGTAAATCAACAGTAAGTACGCGACAAATTCCAACCGATGCCATCATATCAGCAACAACTTTAGCGGTGATAGGAACACGAGCAGAACGGACTCTTCGATCTTGACGGGCATATCCAAAATAAGGAACAACTGCAGTAATCCGAGCAGCGGAAGATCTTCTTAATGCATCCGCCATAATTAGCAGTTCCATTAAGTTATTGTTTGAGGGAGCACAGGTTGACTGGAGAACAAAAACATCTTTACCGCGGACATTTTCTAATATTTCAACCAGAGTTTCCCCATCGCTAAAAGTACCAACAGTAGCTTTGCCAATAGGTATTTGTAAATGAGAGGAAATTTTTAATGCTAATTCAGGGTTAGCGTTTCCAGTAAAAATCATCATTGTGGACATGTGTAAAAAGCCTTAGATTAGGTGAATCACTTAACTTAAACACATAGCAGAAGACAGCCAGAAAGATATTATTATTATTTGAGCGATACGAAGAACGCATCCTTCCAGGGTATCTTCTGCCGTCTGTTTACTTGAATCAACAAGAAAATGGCAGGGGTGCTAGGATTCGAACCTAGGTATGCAGGGATCAAAACCCTGTGCCTTACCGCTTGGCGACACCCCTAAAATTTGTGGATTCTTAATTCATCCTTGAGCTAAAATTTACATCCCTGCGTTGTGCTGCGTATTTTGCAGTGGTTTTATGGTGATGTCAACTTTAGAAAGCAAATTAATTTTTAAATTTTACTGTAGGGCAATTAAGGCTAAAGGGTGTTAACACGTTACTGCAAAGTGACCCCTCTCAGAAATGCTAAGCTCCTTTTACCCTGCTTGCTATTAATGTCAAATTAGACTGCTCCATTTATTCGCTTCTTAACCTGTTGCAACAGGAAATTACTGAATCACAACCCGCAACGCAAAAGTCATATTACTTGCAGGTTATGATGATGGCAAAACACCTAAACCGTCCAGTTTTTTATTACTACTTTAATCATTACTCCATTACCATCCAGTCGTATCATGCTAGGCAGATCGATTCCCTTAACAGAGGTATATTTTGTAAAGTTAATGGTGTAGCCATTTTGTTTTAATTGCACCAAATGGTTGTATCTATCATGTTGCTCGGATTGAACTCCTCCTGGTGCAGGTAATCCACGGACCCAATAGTAAAGATTATTGACCGGCAGTCGAATTCCTGTTTGTTTCAGGAGTAATTCATCTGCATTGGTGGATGTAGACGTTTTAGCCCCATCCTTGAAGGTAATAACACGTCCCTTTTTGTTAATAACTACAGCACCGCCACCTAAGGGGCCCATCAAGCGGATTTGGTAGGAGTCTGGGCCATTTTGCACCCAATTCATCGTTGCAGACCATCCTTTGGCCTTATTTTTGGCAGCCATAGCACCCCGAATTTGCCAAGATGAAACAGTGGCTGTTTCGGATTTGCGTTTTTCCAGTGGGATAATTTTATTTGTTGGTAACTCTTCTGAGGGCTGTGGTGGGGGAGCACACGCGGTTAATAAACAAAAGGATAATATACCTAACTGTTTTATTGTATTCATTACTTACCTCAAGTCCATTGCTGTAGTTTTTCAATTAACAATACGCTAGACTGCCTTTATAATCAATTAATGATTAAATAATATGAAACAAAAAGCAGTATATCCTGGTACCTTTGATCCTGTAACAAATGGTCATATCGATATTATCACTCGAGGGGCTCAAATATTTCCTGAACTTATAGTCGCTGTAGCCAGTAATAAGGCTAAAAGGCCTTTTCTTTCCCTGGAAAAAAGAATTCAACTTTTGGAAGAAGTTGTAGGTGATATTCCCGGCGTACAGGTGGTTGGCTTTGACAGTTTGTTAATCGATTTTGTGATGGAACAAAATGCTGGAATTATACTACGCGGCTTAAGGGCCGTATCTGATTTTGAATATGAGTTTCAATTAGCCGGAATGAACAGAAAACTTTCGAAACAAGTAGAGACTTTATTTTTAACCCCTTCTGAAAATCTGATGTTTATCTCATCCACTCTGGTGCGAGAAATTGCGGCTTTAAATGGTGATATTTCTCAATTTGTACCTGATGTGGTAGTCAGGGAATTGCACAAGAGGCAAAATGAATCGCAAATATGAGTTATTCTTGGGTCGCTTGGTCTTTTTTTTTCTGTTCCAGGCCAGTCCCTTAAATGCAGAACCATCGCCATCTTACCCACCAGGCTATGCCATAGCAAGTGCTCATCCGTTAGCAACCAATGCAGGTTTAGAAATTCTGGCACAAGGTGGCAATGCCTTTGATGCTGCCGTTGCTGTGGCAGCCACATTAGCAGTAGTCGCTCCTTATCATTCGGGTCTTGGTGGTGGTGGATTTTGGTTGTTACACCATGAAAAGAATCATAAAAATATATTTATAGATGGTCGGGAAACTGCGCCCAAAAAAGCCAGCAAGAACATGTTTTTGGGGGGTGATGGTAACGTTATTCCTGGCTTGTCATTGAATGGTGGTCTGGCGGCCGCTATTCCTGGTCAGCCTGCCGCCATGGCGTATATTGCAAAGCACTACGGACAATTACCCCTTGAAAAATCGCTTGCACCAGCAATCAAGCTCGCTAAAGAAGGCTTTCCGGTAGACACCCAATTTAGACATTTTTCCCAGATGGGTGATCGTCTGATTTTATTAAAAAAATATCCTGCAACGGCTGCAATTTATTTGAAAAATAATCAGCCTTATGCGCTTGGTGATCGCCTGATTCAAACAGATCTGGCTAAGACGTTGAGTTCAATTGCAACCAAGGGGGAGCAAGGCTTTTACACTGGTGAAATAGCAAAACTTCTGGTTAAGGGGGTCAATGCGGCCGGCGGTATCTGGACTCTTGAGGATTTAGCAGATTATAAAATTAAGCTTAGGGAACCCCTGGTGGGTGCTTATCACAATATGTTAGTAATTACTGCCCCTCCTCCTTCTGCTGGAGGTGTGGGGCTGTTGACTATGCTAAATATACTAGCAAATTATCATTTATCTTCATTTTCCAAATTGAAATGGGTACATTACCTGGTTGAATCGATGCGTTTAACCTATTGGCAGCGAGACCAATTTTTAGGAGACCCGGATTTTCTAACTGTTCCGGTGAATAAGTTAATTTCGGCAGAAAATGCAAAACTATTAAGTAGTTTAATTGCTCCTGATAAAGCGATTGACAGTAAACTATTACAAGGCACAGCGCCGAATAAAGAAAACCCCAATACCACTCATTTTTCTATTATTGATTCGGAAGGCAATCGGGTGTCTGCGACAACGACGGTGAATTATATTTTTGGTTCGAGTGTTGTTGCTGCGGGCACTGGAGTTTTGTTGAACGATGAAATGGATGATTTTGCTACTAAATCAGGCGAGCAAAACGTTTTTGGTCTGGTGGGTAGTGAGAAAAATGCAATTGCACCTGGAAAAAGACCATTGTCCAGCATGACACCCACCTTTCTTGAGTTACCTGGACGTGTTGCAATTCTTGGAACGCCAGGAGGGAGCCGTATTCCTAGTATGGTTTTAATTGCATCGTTAATTTTTAACGATTCCTATGGAGCAATTAGTATGGTTTCGGCGATGCGTTTTCATCATCAATATTTGCCTGATGTCATCCAATTTGAGCCGGATACCTTTTCAGCTGCTATTCAAGAGGGTTTGAAAGCGATGGGTTATCAGCTGATGCCACTACGCAAGAACTATGGGGACATGCAAGCTATTACCTGGGATAAAGACAGCAACATATTAACGGCAACGTCAGATCCAAGAGATATAGGTCTCGCTGCAGCAGTAGTAACCAGTTTGGGCGGCTATGGTATAAAAGACTAGGATTTCTCTTCGCCAACCAGTTCCTTGATGCTTTGGAAGGTTAGGTCGATCAGTTCATCTTTATTTTCAATAGTGAATTCAGCTGCGTGGATGGGCTTACCTATATGAATTTCTGCTTTTTGTTGCAGATTAATTCTGAAGGTTCGAGCGGGTAGAATATTAAAAGCACCTCTTATCCCGATAGGAATGATTGTTGCTTTTGCCTGTATGGCGGTAATGAAGGAGCCTTTTTTGAAAGGGGCGAGTTTGCCATCTTTTGAGCGAGTTCCTTCAGGAGCAATCCAAATAATGATCCCACTTTCCATTAATTTCTGAGCGTAAGCCAGGTCTTTTAGCGCCTGATATCTGTTTTTTCTATCTACGAAAGGGAATTCAGCCGCAGCCATACCTTTTCCCATCAGAGGAACTTTGGAAAGCTCTCTTTTAGCAAGCATTCTTATGGAGTGATTAGGAAATACTTTAAAGCCAAGAGGAATATCATATGCGCTGGAATGGTTACACATCAGAATAGTTGCTTGACCCGGTTGGGGTTGTACATTGTGGGGATTAACTACGGTGTACTGAACCTGAACTTTTTTTAATAGTTGATCAATCCAATGATGGATGGTTTTATCTACCCAGGGTCTGGTTGGCGTACTAAAAAAATATTTAAGTATTGAGCGGATAGAAACTACTGCTGTATAAAAAAATAATGTGGTAACGATCCAAAAAGTTCTTATGCGGCTTATTTTCATTGTCAGACATTCTGTTTTCAGGAAAGTAATCTTACAGCAAGTCGATTAAATTGCCTAGCTGATTTCAGCAAGGCATCTTTACTCCCTGGACAACCCGCCCGAATCAAAATGAATAGATCAGGAGAATATTCTACTCAAGCTAGAAAATACCCCCTGATCTCGGGCGGTAACGTTGTGTATATCCATTCCTTCAGACATAAACTGTTCATCATTCCATCGTTCCGTCATCCAATGGCTATATTTAGTATACTGAAGAAAACCAATGTTATCTATTTCTTTAACTGCATCAGAATATCTATCGTGTCCTGTCATTTCATAATAGCGTAGACGATAATATGGATTTTCAGGCATCACTTGAAAAGCCCTTTTAAAATGGGGGATGGCATCCTCTTTGTTTCGGGTGAAAAAGTGAATCACATCACCCAGTAAGTAATGCATTTTACCTAGAATAGGACGAAATTCTTTGGATTGTTTTTTATCATTTAGAGAAATAAAGGCATTCAGGCTATTTTTTAAAGCGGCTATTTCTGCTTGATGTTCTTTTACAAAAACCTCTCGCACTTGCCAACTGCCGTCAAAAAGAACGGATACTCTGATTTTTTCAATAAGACAATTAATTTTTCGTAATAGCACTTTATTCAGAACCGGGTCTGTTCCTGGAAAATTATTAAATAAAGTACATTGATTTAGTTTCTCTTGAGCTTTATTCAGTCGATTCAAATCAGCATTTTTAACATCAGGATTGTTGATTTCGTCAATGTAAAGCAGAGTCTGTGCATATTTTACGTTAGCTGCTAAAAGAGGATTTTCATGAGGGGTGATGCGTGCTATTAATTTTGCAATAATAACTAATTCCAATGCTGTTTTTTCTGCTAAACATACATCATTTTTTTTCAGTGCTGTTTTGATTAATAAGGCTTTGCTATCTATTTCCGAATCAAGATAGTTTCGTAAGGTCATCACGTTTTTTTTATTAAAATTAAAATAAGGATGTTTTTCAAACAGCATTTTTGCTTTCTGGAACCGTTTGTCTTTAATTGCTTCGTTAAATTGGAACGTAGTCCACTCCTCCTTCATGACAATATCTTGCATCGAGTTATCTTGATCCAGGATGCCGGGATCGAGCTTTACTGCATGAGCTAATAAGGGGAGTACTTTATCCCCATGAATCAGTTTTATTAAACTGAATCTGTTTTTTTCTGCTTTAGCCTCTTCTAAATAGGTAACCGCAACCCTGGTTCTTAATTCTGGACAGGATTGTAGATGGTATAATTGCTCTTCCGGGCTGAAATGTTGCTTTATGCAATTAACCGCGTTAGCTTGGGCTGTTTCATTGGGGGAGCGGAATAAGATTTTAATAAGTTCAACTGCTTTTTGAAGCGCTTCTGAATCGCAGTATTTTTGGGATATATAAAAATCAATAAATTGTTCTTTAAAATTAAATTTAACTTGCTCTGACCAATTTAAAGCTTCGGTAAGTCTGTTTTCGCCAACAAGATGAGCCGCATATGCCTCGGCAAAGGGGCTTAATTTAAAACAATCTGACTGCTGTGCCGATGTGTTTTGGCCGTGTATTCCTCTAATTGATTGCGTAACAATCTGCCCCTCCTGGGGATCAATGGAGGGTACCAAAGCATATAATTGCTCTCTAACCAATGTATGACCAAATGGAAAATCCTGGAGAATGGGTTGGTTCAATGTTGGGAAGTTAGTAGAGTGAGTTAGATAATAGCTCATTAAGAGTTGTTGTAATTGAACTGAGTTTTGATTATTTCTTTCGGAACCGATTAAGCTTTTAAAGCGATCAGAGATTATTGGCGGGTTATATTCATCAAACTCTACCGGATGAAATCCTCTTAGATAACCATAGTAAGCAATTTTAGCTAAAGTCAGTTCTACTTTATCAGTAGCGCAATGATTATCAAATCCAAGCCATCCTTTGAGTAACTGAAAGAGTGATTGCAACCAATTCACTCGATAGACTTGTAGACCATCGGTGTATAAGCGATTTTGGGGATAATTTTTTATTCTACTCCAAAAATTCCTATATTCTCTTTCATCGATGTTGTAGATCATAAAATCAGGAAGGTAAACGAGGCCTGTCTCTTTGTAGTGTTGTGTTAAACGACCTCCTAACCTTAAACGTAACATCATAAATCCTGACGGTGAGTTGAGCGGTTGCATTTTACATGATACCAGGTCACTGGACAATTAATTTGTAAACTGATCTTAATTGTCACACCCTATTTATAAGGTTGGCATTGAGGACAAAATGCGGAGTGACGCCCAGCGATGACGACTGTTTCGATTAGCTCATTACATTGAAAACAAGGTTGTTTTTTTCGCCCATACACCTTTAGGGCCACACTGAAATAACCTGGTTTTCCATCGAAAGTATAAAAATCACGGAGAGTAGTACCCCCTGCATCAATTGCTGCTTTGAGTGTATGTTTGATTTGAGTGGTGAGTGTCTGGCATGCTTGTTTCGTTAATTTTTTTGCTGTGGTTTGGGGGTGGATACCGACCAGAAAAAGGCTTTCAGTTGCATATATATTACCAACCCCCACCACGATTTCATTATTCATAATCAGCGACTTTATTGGACTATTTTTTTGACGTGTTCTCAGATATAAGTACTCACTGGTAAAATCCTGTGAGAGTGGCTCAGGGCCTAAATGAGCAAGTAATGAATGCTGGTGAGGATTGTCATCAATATAGAAAAACAAGCCGAATCGTCTTGGATCACAGTATCTTAGACTTAGCCCGTTAGACAGTATCAAATCAATATGGTCGTGTTTTGTGGGTTTAGTGTTACCAGGCACAATGCGCAAATGGCCTGACATGCCAAGGTGGATTAAAATGTATCCTTGGGTGAGATGAAGGAGAATATATTTAGCTCTGCGACTAATAGCTGTTATTTTTTTCCCCGAGCATAATTCATCCATGTTACATGGAACAGGCAAGCGAAGTTTAGAATTTCTTACTGTAACATTAATGATTTTTTGACCTTCGAGGTGGTTTTTAATTCCTTGCTTCGTGGTCTCCACTTCTGGTAACTCAGGCATTATTTTTTATCATCATGCTCAATTATTCTGCCTTCGTCTTCTTTTCTAGTGGATTTATCAGGAAACAAGTATTGCTTTGCAAGAGCTATAAGCCAGAGCACGCCGCCTATAATTAATCCCCAGACTGCAATGTAAAAAAACATAAACAGTAAACCTATAAATAATGCAATGGCGACCCCTACCACTACAAACGGAAGTAAATTTTCAAATATTTTTTGCATTTTTTCGTTCATAGCGTCATCCTGAAGTAAATATTTTAATTAAAATCGGTAGGTATTTAGTTAATTATCGGCTACATAGTGAAATCATGCAATATAATGATCGAAAATGTGTTATGATTATACGATATGGATATAATGTTTTTTTGTATTTAATCAAATATTATAAACTGTTTTTTTCTTATCAGGAGTTACTATGGTTTTCGGCTACTTGAACCTGACTTTTTGGGGCTATATACTGGCAATACTTGTTTTAACCCAAATTACTATAGCAGCTGTAACAATTTATCTTCATCGCAATCAAACGCATCGCGCGTTAACCTTGCATCCTATCATCAGTCATTTTTTTCGTTTCTGGTTGTGGCTGACCACCGGGATGGTAACTGCCGATTGGGTTGCTATTCATCGCAAACATCATGCAACAACGGATGTAGAGGGTGATCCTCATAGTCCTGTAGTTCTAGGGATAAAAAAAGTGTTTTGGCAAGGGGCTGAACTATATCGCTCTGCTCGTAAAGACAAAGAGATGGTAGCTAAATATTCTCATGGTACTCCAACAGACTGGATAGAGCGTAACGTATATGCTCGTCACTCTGCAAAAGGCATTTTGTTAATGCTTTTGGTGGATTTGTTTTTCTTTGGTATTCCCGGGCTTACTGTATGGGCTATCCAAATGATATGGATCCCTTTGTGGGCAGCGGGAGTTGTCAATGGCATAGGTCATCACTGGGGTTATCGTAACTTTGAATGTCTGGATGCGGCAACCAATGTTATTCCCTGGGGGTTCTGGATTGGGGGAGAAGAGCTTCATAACAATCATCATACTTTTGCTTCCTCAGCCAAGTTTTCTGTAAAATGGTGGGAGTTTGACATTGGCTGGATGTATATCTGTATTCTTTCTTTTTTCGGGCTGGCTAAAGTAAAGAAATTACCGCCCAAACTGGCTATGGATGAAGGCAAGCTCCAGGTAGACATAGATACAGTAAAAGCAGTGATCTCTAATCGATTTCAAGTGATGTCTAATTATTACAAAAGTGTGATCAGACCTATTTTAAAATACGAGAAGAGCAACAGCATAGAAACTAAAGAAGATAAAAAACTGTTTCAACGGGCAGGAAGTTTGTTACGTCGTGAAGATAGATTATTAACAACTAAAGCAAAGACCCGCTTGCAAACTTTGTTAGAAGCTCGTGAACAGTTGCGAGTTGTGTACAGCTACAAACAATCATTACAAAATGTCTGGTTAAAAACTGCATCAAGTCAAAAAGAGTTGATCGAGGCACTACAGCAGTGGTGTCGTCAAGCCGAAGAGTCCGGCCTTGATGTATTAAGACAATTTGCTCAACAATTAAAGGGTTATGTTCCTGCCTATTAATTCTTAATGAGTGTGGATTTCTAAATCCACACTCACCTTCTTTTAGAAACCTCAGATTTTTATTGAGTACAAATAAAATCATTGGGAAAAACTACCGCAACGCTATTGCCAGAACCATTCAGGATGATATTTCCTGATTTTAATGTGCATTCTCCAATGGGGGGTGTTAGTTTTACTATGGGTGCATTGAAGTATTGAGTTGCGCTTACAGTGTAAGGACGCGGAGAACAGTTGAGTTTTTCGATCATCTTCGGCGCATTACCTCCACGAAGAGTAACGGATTTACTTAAACCTTCGTCATTAGTTACGTTAAAAGCGACACTGTTATTGGGCAAAATGGGTGGACTGGAAACAGCAACCTGTATTTCGCAGGAATCGTCGCTAGCATAAGAAAATTGAGTGGTAATAACGGAGATTAAGGACAAAGTTGTAACCAATATATTTTTTAGCATATAACCTCTTTTTAAGTGAAAACAGGACCCAGTATTAAACCATTTAATCTAATAAATAACTATTTAGCTAAG
Source organism: Legionella antarctica (assembly GCF_011764505.1). Taxonomy (NCBI): domain Bacteria; kingdom Pseudomonadati; phylum Pseudomonadota; class Gammaproteobacteria; order Legionellales; family Legionellaceae; genus Legionella; species Legionella antarctica. Next base: position 3,235,719 of record NZ_AP022839.1, on the reverse strand, counting down.
TCAGGGTTTATTTAATTAATTTTCAGTAAAACGTCAGGGACGTTGATACTCAGTATTTATGCCTGCTGGTTTTAAATGATAAAATAATTTCGAAAATGACAAGTGAAACAATTTAATTTGTAGTATTATCATTGAGTAATTTTTTAAAACAGGGAGTTGTTATGGAAAAGAAAGTTGCACTTGTAACCGGGGGAACCGGGGGTATTGGTTCCGCTATATGCCAGCGTCTTGCTGCAGACTTTAAAGTTATTGCCTGTTATTTCAAGGATGGAAGACACGAAGAGGCAAAAAAATGGCAGGAAGAACAACAAAAGGCAGGCTTTGATATTGATGTGGTCTATGGTGATATCGCTCAATACAATGATTGCGAAAAATTAGTAGCTCTGAGTTTAGAGCGTTATGGACAAATCGATGTATTAGTAAATAATGCGGGAATCACCAAAGACTGTTCCTTGCGAAAAATGACGCCACAGCAATGGCAGCAAGTAATAGATGCCAATTTAACGAGCGTATTTAATATGACGCGAAATGTGATACCCGTCATGTTGGACAAAGGATATGGACGTATCATCAGTATTTCTTCAATTAATGGACGAAAAGGACAATTCGGACAATGTAATTATTCTTCGACGAAAGCTGCCTTATTTGGTTTTACCAAAAGTTTAGCTTTGGAAGTAGCTTCAAAGGGCATTACCGTAAACACTATTTCTCCAGGCTATATAGAAACACCAATGCTTGCCACCGTAAAAGAAGAGGTTCTAAATTCAATAATAGCCAGCATTCCCGTTGGACGGTTGGGTTATCCAAAAGAAGTTGCCGATGTTGTGGCCTTTTTAGCATCTTCCGATAGTGGGTTTATCACTGGGGCTAATTTGGACGTCAATGGTGGCCAATACATGTAATTGGAGTCCTTTCATCCTCTAAAGACAACTGTGTTTTTGTGTGAGGATGACAGGCTAATAATAGTTGTATTGACATAACTTAAAGAGAATAACATGCAAAATAACAACGTCGTATTGATTACTGGGGGCACAGGAGATATAGGTACCGCGGTCGCCAAAGAACTAGACGCAACTTATCGATATGTAGTTGCACTTGATTTGATTTCCGATGAGAAGGGTAAATTATGGGAACAGGATTTATTTGAGCAGAATTACAAAAATATCTCTTTTCGACATATGGATGTTACTGATTTTGATCAGTGCAAAGAAGTTATTAGTTCGATTATTAAAGAATACGGTAACGTTGATGCGTTGATAAATAACGCGGGCATCACTCGTGATGCAGTATTTACTAAAATGACAAAGCAGCAGTGGGATGAAGTGTTGCGAGTTAATCTTGATGGAATGTTTAATGTAACTCATCAGGTTGTTGACAGTATGAAGGAGCAAGCTTCAGGTAGGATAGTTAATGTCTCCTCTGTAAATGCGCAAAAAGGGCAGTTTTCTCAAGCTAATTACGCAGCATCGAAAGCGGGTGTTTATGGTTTTACAAAAAGCTTGGCTCAAGAGCTCATGATGAAAAATATTACGGTAAACAGCCTGTCTCCTGGCTATGTAAATACTCGCTTAATGCAGGGAATTAGACCCGATATATTAGACGAAATTATTAATCTCATCCCTGCAAAACGATTAGCTGAACCTCAAGAAATTGCTTGGGCAGTTGAGTTTTTGATCAGCGAAAAAAGTCGTTATATTACAGGTGCAAATCTTAGTGTGAATGGTGGGTTGCACATGTACTAAATCCTTGAACTTTATAGCATAGAATATTTAATAGTTTATAATCAGGACATGGAGTTCGCTTCATCAATGTCCGTCGAATTATTCGAGGACCCCAGTTACATCTCATTAAACACAAGGATATGGTTTGGTGTGGCGAGTTTTGGAGTCTTCGAATAGTTCCTGCCGAATATAGAGTTTATAAAACTAATTGAGAAGTATTCGTGTTCAATAGCTAATTATGAGTAAATAATGACTCGATTAATAAAAAAATATAAAAACCGTAGACTATATGATACAGAAACAAGCCAATACATCACCGTTGATCAGTTGCAGCACTATGTAGTCGAGGGAGTGTTATTTAAGGTACAAGATTCAGAAACTGGAAAAGATCTAACTAATTCTACCTTATTGCAAATAATTGTTGAAATGGAGGCCGGTCCTACTCAATTTTTGTCAGCTGATATTTTGCGTCAGATAATTTCTTTAGCTAATCATCCCATGCATGCATCTTTAAAGGCGATGATAGAGCAACTGTTTCATTCTATGGATAAACCCTTGCAAAATAATCCATATCAAAAGGCAACAGACGTCTGGAATCAGCAAATGCAACAAATGATGAAGGAGTGGCAGAAAGTATTTAAAGTATAATGAAAACAATTAATATGTTGCAGTGCAATATTTATTTTCAATATATCATTGACAAACAACAGAGATCAGTACTAATATTAAATTGTGCATTGCAACATAATGGAGAATATCATGAACCAACAAAATTTTGATAAATGGGGTGAAATGGCTAAAAAAATACAAGAGCCTTTCAAAGCCATAGCTGAATTAAATGTTAAAACACTACAAGGCTTAACGTATTTAAAACCTGAAGAGTTCGCTCAAGTTAAAAAACCAGAGGAAATGCTGGAAAAGCAAATTAATCTGGCTGTGGAGAATGGTCATAAGGCATTAGATTATTTACAACAGTCTTTTCAAATCATTGAAAAAGCAATGCTAGGAATTGCTAAAGAGGCGAAAGATACTGCTGAGGGAAAGAAATAATAAAGTCCGGTGGACCATTGTTCATAGACTTATTAAAGGCTTATTTGCAATCAAATAAGCCTTTTTTTTGTTCTACTTTTCTTGTCCAATAAATAATGACTGGTGAAATAAGAAAGGTTAGACCTAGCCACAGTATTATGGGTGAGCCTATGCGTACATTGGTAACTAGAAATGCAGTGTAAATGGCAATCGTTCCACCTAGCATAGCTCCTAAATGTTTCACTATTCGAGTCGTTGTAGAAATAGTGTTCTGATAATAAAGTCGCGCATCATTAAAACTAAAAATTGCCCCTAATAATCCAAAAATTATGAGTACAATTGATTGAGTATTCTCAAGATTAAATTCCCGTACTCCCATTACCATCATAATTGTTGAAGCAGCCAACATCATCAAACAAACAAACCAATCTGATTTAGGAATAGTATTTTCACGGTGTCGGGCATAACGCCAGCCGGTATAAGCCAGGTAATAGCTGAATATGGCGATTAGAAAAAGAAAGGTATTTGACTTCATAATGGCCATAGGTATCGCTGTGATAAAAATACCAGTCATAGCGTAAAAAAAATAGCGACCGTATCGTTTATGTTGTCTACTTCCTTTTTGGGTAGCAATAGCAGCAATGGAGTAGGCCATACTGACACTTCCGCATAGGATATGAGTAAGCAATAAGAGATTAAATATTATTAATTCATTCTTTATAAAATAAAGGTTAGGAAACAAGATTGATTATCCCTTTGAGTCACATAACAATAGTTCACAGTTTTTTCGTAAGCTCAGCCTCATTCCCCACACTACATGCATCTGCTAAGGGTTTTGTGGGTACTACCACCTGCACATTAATCCCTTTTATCGTAGGGCTACTTTGCGCCTCTTTCAGATAATCAATCAATGGAACATCGATCACTTTACCCTTTTGAGAAGAGGCTTGCCTAAAAAATAACTGGCCTTGAATCCGTATAGCAAAACCTAAATGAGAAATATCTAATGAGGTGCCAATTAGGTTTCGTAAATCCCAATTGGGCCTTACTATTTCTATGATTGCTCCATGAGGGATTTGTGAAAATAAATAAAGATTAGGTTTATCATCTTTAAAAAATAATGCAGTTAAAGGAATATAAGGAATTTTAGAATTCATGGTCTCCAGTCGACTTCCTTTTGTTTTTAATTCATTTAAAAGTTCTTGCTGCTTTATTTTATTATCATTTTTCAATCTAACAGTAGAAAGAGTTTTATGAGCATACCAGTCAGGTTTGTTAATTAAAGCCTCTGAAACTAACGCTACAGAGCGATTGTTTTGATCCTTGATACTCACAGTAATATCCTTAAGAACCCCACGTCGTTGGTTATTTTTGTTCCAGTCAATAGATGTAAAATGATTGCGATTTATATAGGCCTTTCTGCCATCTTTATAGCGAGTGTATTTCAAACATTGCTTAAACGAATCAACCGAGTTTGCTAAAGCTAACGAAATTACGGTATTGACATAGGTATCACAGTCAAAGGCATCTACACGATATTGCGGGAATTGATCATAGCGAGCTTTGGAGCCTTCACCTAAAGAACCCAGTTCATAAACTGTTCCTGAAAATTGATTACTAATCCAATTTATTCGTTCCGCCATTGAAGTGTTCGGCATGGAATTAAGTGTATGGTATAGTTCGTTTATAGTTGAAGTCGCCTGTTCTTCAAGAGCACTGGAGTCAACTGCATGACAAAAAAAACTACTAATAAAACAAGCAATAAAGAACAAATAGTTTAAGGGAGCGGTAGTGTATTTCATGAGTCTTTTGTTCTGTTTAAGGCGCAAATTGTGCTACATTCTACCCCTTTTTAGGGTATGGAGGCAAGAATGCTCAATATAATTTGGTTAGGAATGATACTAATTTCTATCATTGTAGGCATTATTGAAGGCCGTATCGATGAAGTGGTTCGAGCGGTAACGGACTCTGCCAAACTTGGATTTGAGGTAGCTATTGGTTTGACTGGAATTATGGCTCTATGGCTTGGAATTATGTCTATAGCAACTGAGTCAGGTCTGGTAGCAAAATTAGGAACTCTTCTCAAGCCTGTTCTCAAGCGTCTATTTCCAGATATTCCGACAGAGCATCCCGCCATGGGAGCCATAGTAATGAACATTGCTGCAAACATGCTAGGATTGGCAAATGCTGCAACCCCTTTTGGCCTGCAAGCGATGAAGGAGCTGCAAAGCCTGAACAATCACGCGACAATTGCCACTAATTCAATGTGTACCTTTTTGGCAATTAACACTTCAAGTGTCCAACTAATCCCTGCTACAGCCATTGCTTTTTTAGCTGCGAACGGTAGTACCAATCCCAGTAGCGTGATTTTTAGTTCTTTAATAGCCACATCAGTTTCAACTATTGTCGCTATAGTTGCAGTGAAACAATTAGCGAAACTACCTCGCTTTCGAGTGGACAGGACGGACAGCTTATGAGTGGATTTACAAATCAATTATCTAATTGGATGTTTTTAGCTTTTGTTGTAGGTATTCCGTTATATGCCGCTATAAAAAAAGTAAATGTTTTCGATGCCTTTATTATTGGTGCCAAGCAAGGTTTTGATACCAGCGTGAGTATTATCCCCTATCTTATCGCGATGATGGTCGCCATTGGAATGTTAAGAGCTTCCGGTTTTTTTAGTTTGATGGATCAACTACTGGCACCTCTGATGACGATGATAGGGATGCCCCCTCAGGTACTGCCTCTTGCCTTAATCAGACCTTTTTCGGGAAGCGCATCAACCGGAGTAATGGCAGAGTTAATTCACCAATATGGCGGAGATTCTTTAATTGCCAAAACTGCTGCAACCATGATGGGAAGCACAGAAACAACATTCTACGTTATTGCAGTCTATTTTGGAGCTATTGGTATCAGAAAAACGAGACACGCCATCCCTGCTGGGTTATTAGCTGATTTCGCAGGGGTTGTGGCTGCGGTCCTAATCTGCCGCTACCTCTTCGCCTGAACGGGCCGTATTTGGCGCAGATTGGGCGATCTCACCCGGCTAAAAATGCTCACATACCTGATGTATGCTGCGCTTTTTATCCGGGTGAGATCGCCCAACCTGCACTCAAATCCGACCGTTCAGTTTATGCACGTCATCCTTCGCTTCGCTCCGGATGACGCGTCTCGTGAACGGTTACGTGTATTGAGGGGGCGCTGTATTTTTTGTAAACGTTTCTTAGTCATGAGCTTTTAAGCTGCTCAATTACAGAACCAGGGGATTAGCCTAGGTCAATATTTTTTTTTCCTGCGCGGCTTGCTTCTTCAACCAATTTTAATCTGGAAAGCAATGTTTTTGTTTTTGCTTTGAAGGCTGCGATTTCTCTGGAAGAAATAGGAGCTGCAGTAGGTAGAGGAATAGTTGTTGGATTTTTCGGTTGATTATTCACATGCAGTTCGTAATGACAGTGGGGGCCTGTAGCTAAACCAGTTTGTCCTACATAGCCTATCACTTGACCGCGTTTTACTTTACTTCCTTTGGAAAGTCCTTTTTGAAATTTAAGCATGTGCCCATAAACGGTGCTAAATTTTTTGTCATGCTTAATTTTAATCATATTACCGTAGCCATTATGTCTGTCTATAATAGTAATCACCCCATCACCAGTTGCTTGTATGGGGGTTCCTATAGGTGCTGCCAGATCTATCCCTTTATGTGCTCTTCGATAATGCAAAACTGGATGATACCTGGATAAAGCAAAAGTTGAACTGATGTGGCTGAATTTAATTGGGTAGCGGGAGAATGCTTTTTTCAAGCTTTCTCCCTGAGGGGTATAAAAATCAAAATCACCATTAGCTTTAGTATGTCGCACTGCTTGGAAGGTTTTACCCAGATTGGTATAGGAAACTGCGAGTATATCGCCAATACCTACTTTCTTGTCGTCGACATAAAGGGCATCGTAAGCAATTGAAAATTGATCGCCGGCACGTATGGCATGGGCAAAATCAATTTCTTTATTGAGTATTTGAGTCATCTGACGAATTAATTTTGAGGGTATATTTAGCCGTTGAGCAGTAGAATACAAAGAGCCGTTGACGACACCTGTTATATATTGGTTCTGACTTATGGTTTTCTTCGAGTCGACACGAGTTTGATACACAGAACCTTGTCTATAAACGGTTAGTGTTTGAATATCACTCATGGGTATGATCAATTGTTCCAGTCTTTGTTTACTAACCAAAAATTGTAATTTTTGGCCTGGTTTAATGGTCGTGAGGACTTTTGCATGGGGATTTTTTTGTAATACTGCATGTAAGTTCTGTGCGCTTAACCCAAGTCGACGAAAAATCGTAGCCATAGAATCCCCGGATCTGGGGTTGATTGTTTGCCATTCATTATCTTTTACTGTTTTGAGTGGGGGTGCTTTTTTGGCCAGTTTAAATAATTGATTTGGAGGCGCTTTTGCAAGTTCAGGTTTCGAGAAGTTATTATCAGTTTGTCTGTTGGATTGATGGGTTGAGGTTCTGTCCAGATCGGGTAGTGCTAAATTTTTACTAAAGTCATTTTTTTTATTATGTGAGAAATGGGTTACTAGAAAGTAAGGCAACGAAAAGGCAAAAACTAATGCACAAGCCATTAATAATTTTGATGGTTTACCTTGATGTTGTTTTGGGATATTGGGTCGTTTATCCATTAGCTGCCTATACTGCTGTCATCCACAAGATGGTTTAATTTAAATGTATAATAAATAACAGTCATTAAGTGGAGGTGACCACTACTCAGAGTCAATAAATTTGACCTCTTATTTCGGTGTTTTGTTATTTTTTTTTTAACATCGTGTAACAATTTACCTAAAATTACAACTTTGGTATAGCAGGAATTTGCTAACCGGGCTAAGATACTCGGTGTGAGAAGATTGGTCAATCATTTATATAGGTTTTAATAATATGTTAGAAATAATTACAGAAGATCAACGCGAGTTAATTCGCGGCTGTGAAGAAGTTCTTCCCATGAATGAATTAGGAAAAAAATTACTAAAGGGCGCCCCTTTGAAAATTAAAGCGGGCTTTGATCCCACAGCCCCCGATCTTCATTTAGGGCATACAGTACTGCTTAATAAGTTAAGACAATTTCAACACTATGGACATGAGGTCATTTTTTTAATTGGTGATTTTACAGCCCTTATTGGCGATCCAACGGGAAAGAATGTTACCCGCATGCCTTTGAGTGAAGAGACTGTTATTGAGAATGCAAAAACATATCAGCACCAGGTTTTTAAAATTTTAGATCCCGCAAAAACTACGGTAGCTTTTAACTCCCAGTGGCTTAGCAAATTTACCGCCGTTGACTTAATTCGTCTGGCTGCCACGCATACTGTAGCAAGAATGTTGGAGCGCGATGAGTTTAACAAGCGCTACCAATCTGGTCAGCCAATTGCTATACATGAATTTTTATATCCGCTACTGCAAGGTTATGACTCCGTTGCC